>JAZRAY010000064.1:0-3253 GCA_045634805.1 Succinivibrio sp.
CTGACTACAGAATACTCTGTCAGGACTTCTCTCTCAGAAAGCAGTGAAAGCCATTCCCTATGCATCAGTTCATTCTTCTGGGTGACTTCATTCAGCTCAATTGTTATATCACGTGTCTGCTGAACGATATGTACCTTATAAACTGATAAACATGTCGCTACTAAGATTAACACAAAAGATAAAGAATGTGCGAAAACGTCTTTTAGTATTGTTGGAACCAAAGCCGACTTTTTAGCGGATTCAAGCTCACCTGTATATAAAGGTATAGCCAGAATCTCTGGAGATAATCCATCGTTCTGGTTGTCTGCATTGGCAATACGAAGAATCCTCTGCTCTGTAACTTCAGTTACAACAGTTTTTTCTTCTTTCTTTTCCTCCTTAGGTGCAGAGATCTGAATCTTTGTAACCTCAGGAGTCTGTAAAGTGCTGTTTGCTTTATGTTTGTGAGTCGATCTGTCACCAAATTGGGGTTCTTTTTCTTCCTCAACTGGCAGATTATCTTCTATTTTTCGTAATGCTGATGACTCTTGCATTTAAGGTTGCCTCTTAAGTCGTCTGCAGACTCGCAGTGTGGCACTTCGAGATCTTACATTTGACTCTATTTCTTCTGCGGTTGCCTTTATGGCACCTCCAACGGGCTCCACCTTTGCTGTAGCTAGTCTCATTTTTTCTGTTTCTTCGAAAGTCAGAGGTAATCCGTTAGGAACCTTCTGGCCCTGAGACTTATCTTTTATAAATGTTTTTACAATTCTGTCTTCTAATGAATGGAAGCTGATTACACAAAGTCTTCCATTGTCTGCTAATACATCAAGACTGCTGTCTAATGCTTTCTTAAGCTCATCCAGCTCTCCGTTAACCGCGATTCTCAATGCCTGGAAACAGCGGGTAGCCTTGTGTTTAGGGGTTGGCTTGCCACCGATAACTCTCTTAATAAACTCTGAAAGCTCCAAAGTGGTCTCAAAAGGTTTCTTTTCACGGTCTCTTACGATTGCAGCAGCAACCTTTGAGGCAAAGTTCTCTTCGCCGTAAACCTTGAATATGTAAGCCAGATCCTGTTTTGAATAGGTATTAACAATTGTCTTTGCATCAAGCTTTGCACTCTGATCCATTCTCATATCAAGAGGACCATCCTTATCAAAGGAGAATCCGCGTGATGGATCATCGATCTGAGGAGAGGACACACCGATGTCCATAAGAATACCGTCTACTTTTCCGGCAATTCCCAGATCCTCACAGACTTCCAGAATATTTGAAAAAGCACTGTGAGTGATGCAGAAACGTTCGTCTTTAATCTCTTTTGCAGCTTCAACAGCAGTTAAATCTCTGTCCAGACCGTAAAGTCTTCCTGAAGGTCCTAGTCTTTCTAGAATCTTTCTTGAATGCCCTCCCCTACCGAAAGTAGCATCCACATATATCCCGTCTTCTTTGATATCAAGACCATCTAAGACTTCGTTTAGTAAAACAGGAATATGAGAAAAAGCCATCTACAACCTTCAATTAGTTAAGTTACAGCTTGAGATTTGCAAGCAGGCTATGTGATTCCATTGACTTGCATGCATCCATAAGCAGATTATTATCAATCTCACGCTGAGCTTTAAAGTTCTCTTCGGACCAAAGCTCAAATTTATTGTTAAAGCCAATCAGAAATGCTTTTTTCTCTAGTGAAGCTTCAGTTCTTAATTCCTGTGGGATAAGAATTCTTCCCTGGGCATCAAGACTACAGAAAACGGCACTTCCAAGTACAATACGCTGAATAGTTCGACAAAGCGGGTCGGTAATAGTAGGAAGGGCACCTAAAGATTCGACCACATTCTCCCACTCGGAGGTTGGATAAATCCACAGGCATTTGTCAAAAAGAGATCTGGTGACTATCAGCTGACCATCAGATTCATCCTTGATGACGTCCTTATAACGGGCAGGAATAGCCATTCGGCCTTTAAGATCAAGGCTGACATCATTGGTACCACTTAAGAGAAGACCAGTAAACATCACTATTCCCTATGGGTTAGAAACAATTCACCCACAAATTCCCACTTTCACCCATTAAGTTTATCAAAAGATTGCAGTTTTTCAAGAAAAAATAAATTAGTAGAGAATTAGATTTTGGATTAAAAACAGTAAGTTAAATATATTTTACAGATATGAATAATCCAAGAACTTTGTGTAAATGCAGACCAAGTCACAAGATTGGCTTATTTATGCCATTTGCCAGAAACAGGAATATAGAAAATTGAAGTGGTAGAAAAGTGGGGATTTTTTTCAGGCACCTGAAAACTCAGATGCCTGAATTAAGATAATTAAAGAACACCGATTTCTTTATAGTATTTCTCTGCACCGCTGTGTAGAGGAAGATTTGCGATATCCTTTACAGCATTCTTTGGATCCAGACCTTTAAGGTTAGACTGAGCTGCACCTAACTCCTTAATATTTGTCCAGAAGGTCTTGGTCAGGTCGTAAACAGTCTGCTCATCAAGATCACCACGGCAGAACATTACCATCTTGATAGCGGTAGTCTTAACTGCCTTATCCTGTCCAGGATAGGTTCCTGCAGGAATTGTGTATGAAGCATACCAAGGGAATTTCTCTTTTAAAGTATTAAGAATCTTATCCTCAATTGGGATCAGTTTGCTGCCTGAGCTCAATGCCTGAGTTACTGCTGATGCAGGAACACCTGACATAATCCATGCTCCGTCAATGGTGTTGTTCTGGAGCATATCAGCTGCATCGGTAAAGGTAATGTACTCGGCATTCAGGTCGTCAGGGAATTTTAGACCGGCAGCCACAAAGTGATTCTCACACTCGCCATAAACACTAGAACCTGCTGATGCTACAGCAAAATGTTTACCTTTAACTTCTTCTAAGGTGTTGATACCAGATTTACCGGTTACAACAACCTGATTTGGATTGAAGTAAAGACCAGCTATTACCTTCAGATCAGGGTATGCATAGCCTTCAAAACTGTCTGTACCGTTTAAAGCCTGATAGCAGTTGCTTGAAATAGCGATTGAAACCTGAGCCTCACCTTCAGCCACCTGATTGAGGTTATCAATTCCACCGGCAGAAGCCTGACTTGAAGCACTCACGTAATCGATTTTACTGTCCCAAAGATGAGTAATAGCAGCACCTACGGCATACAAGGCACCGGAGGCTGATGCAGTTGGGAAGTTAATAGAAACCTTTTCATGATTTGCATCAGCCAGAGCATTTGATGCAATCATTAAACCTGCTACTGCAGATACAAGCTTCAACATTT
>JAZRAY010000065.1:0-3887 GCA_045634805.1 Succinivibrio sp.
GTTGTCTCTTTCAGTATTCTGAACAACTTCCTCTAAGCTCTTGCCTGTGTGCTTTGCAAGAATTCCGTTTAAGGTATTCTTAATACGCTGGGTCTCCTGAGCATGGATCATGATATCCGTTGCCTGACCCTTGAATCCACCTAAAGGCTGGTGAATCATGATTCTTGAATTAGGCAGAGCAAATCTTTTGCCTGAAGCTCCGCCGGCCAGTAAAAATGATCCCATGGAACAGGCCTGTCCCATGCATAATGTGCAGACATCTGGCTTGATGTACTGCATGGTGTCGTAAATAGCTAAGCCAGCTGTAACTACGCCACCAGGAGAATTGATGTACAGATAGATATCCTTGTCAGGATCTTCTGATTCTAAAAACAGAAGCTGTGCCACGATCAGATCAGCCATGTGATCTTCTACTTCACCAGTAAGAAAGATCACTCGGTCTTTTAACAGACGTGAATATATATCAAAGGATCTTTCACCCCTTGCAGTCTGTTCGATAACCATAGGCACCAGTGATGATGCCATTGTTGTCTGATTCTCAAAATTTAACATTAGTAGCACAGCTCCTTATATCATAATAATAGTATATTAACGAGCACGAACTAGTTCATCAAATGACATAGTCTCATCGCCGTCTGCAGCCTTTTCCATTACCTTAGCTACAACTTCAGCCTCAATAGCTGCATTCTGGATGTTCTCGAACTGAGCCTTATCCTTACGTAGCTGAGCGATAACCTCTGCAGGATCCTCATATGCACCAGCGATCTGGTTTAACTGAGCGTCAACATATGAGTCTGATGGCTTGGTGCAGCCTAAGTCAAGAATGATCTTGCGAACGATGATGCCTAAACGAGCAGCCTTAACTGACTCATCCTTGAACATCTCTTCCTTCTTGAAGCTTGCTGGTAGCTTGGTCATGCCGTAAGCTCTCATCTGGTTCTCGAAGTTCTTAGCTAAACGCTCGATCTCTGCATCGATGTAAGCCTGTGGAACAGCGAACTCACCGTACTGAGCAATCAGTGCATCGAATAGGTTCTGACGGGTCTTTACATAAACTGAACGAGTTAACTCGCGGTCCATGTTCTTACGTAGGTCAGCCTTGAAGGTATCGATTGAGCCATCCTTAACACCGAAGATCTTAACGAAGTCCTCGTTTAGCTCTGGTAGAACTAGCTCTGAAACTGAATTTACAGTGATGTCGAACTCAGCATCCTTGCCCTTTAGGTTCTCAGCGTGATACTCCTCTGGGAACTTAACCTGGATAGTGAACTTGTCACCAGCCTTGTGGCCTTCGATCTGCTCAGTGAAGCCAGGAATCATCTGGGTCTCACCAACAGTTAGAGCGAAGTTCTCAGCCTTACCGCCTTCGAACTCAACACCCTCTGAACGGCCTAGGAAGTCGATTGATGCACGAGTGCCCTTAGCAACTACTGCATCATCCTTAACCTGCCACTTGCCCTGCTGCTTACGTAGGTTCTCGATCATCTTCTCTACGTCAGCATCGGTAACTTCAGCCTTGATGTTCTTTAGCTTTAACTCTTCAAAAGGCTTTAGTTCTAACTCTGGGTTAACTTCAACGGTTGCCTCGTAAACGAACTCTTCATCATTCTTGAATGAAGCTTTCTTTACTTCAACACGTGGATAGCCAACTACTTCTAGCTTTGACTCTTCAACAGCCTTGCCTAAGGTCTTGTTGATTAGTGAATCATAAGCATCTGAAAAAATCTGTCCGCCGAACTGAGACTCTAGAACCTTAGCTGGGATGTGGCCCTTACGGAAACCATCTACCTTTGCGTTCTTAGCGTACTTGCGGAAACTTGCGTCATATGCCTTTTTTACGTCTTCTGCTGGCACAGTAACAGTTAGAAGATGCTGTACACCTTCTTTTTTCTCGGTTGAAACCTGCATTTTTTTCCTCTATTTGGGTTGCAGTAATTAACATACAAAATTGACGCATCGGAGTATATAACTGTGCCGTGCGTCTATACAAACCACGATATTATACTAGCGAAAAGCCATCTAATCAATGTACAAATGTGTCAACGGTCAAAAGGTTATACACAAAAATAACAAGAATGATTATTTTTGAAGGAAAAGCTAGTAAGATCAAAGAATACACATTAAGGAGTTGTTATGGAAACCACACTGGGAATAATTGAAGGTTTTTATGGAAAACTTTATACAAAAAGACAGCGTGAATCACTGTGTTCATTTGCCTCAAAAAACAGTTATTCCTATTACATCTATGCACCAAAAAATGACCGCTCCCTAAGACGTGAATGGATGAGAGATTTTTCTGCAAAGGAAATTGAAAAACTAAAGGATTTCTCATCATTCTGTCATCAGAGAAACATGAAATTCGGTATCGGAATTTCACCTCTTGCCATAACTGAAGCTCCTAAGAAAAAGCTTCCATGTCTGTACAGAAAAATCGATACTGCAATCAGAGAGTTAAAGACAGATATCATTGCAATTTTATTTGATGATATAAAGCTTTATACACCAGATGAGGGAGTAAAGCAGAAACAGATTGTTCTTGATATCTACAAAAGACTTAAGGGAACTGGAATCAGACTTATTTTCTGTCCAACCTACTACAGCTTTGATCCGATTTTAGACAAGGTGTTTGGAGAACGACCTTCAGACTATTTTGAACAGATAATAAAGGGGCTTCCAGAGGAGATTGAAATCTTCTGGACCGGCAACAAGGTTCTTTCAAAATCAATCACAAAGGATGACATTCAGAGCATCAACGAAAGATTCAAAAGAAAGGTAACCATCTGGGATAACTATCCTGTAAACGATGGTAAGTTCATCAGCAAGAAAATCTACACCAGAGAATTCTCATCAAGAGAAAATCTTGACGGTACCGTACTGTCACATGCAGTTAATCCAATGCTTGAGGCAAATCTTACCAAAATTGCCCTGTCGACTCTGCCTTTATGCTACCTGGAAAAAGACGCAAAGGAAATAAGCAGTTTCAGACTGAATCAGATAAAAACTCTTTTTAAATCAGATAATTCAAAACTTATTGTATATCTGAATCTGTTAAATGATGAGGGTATAGATGCTCTTAATGAAAAACAGCAGGATGAGCTATTAGGAATCTGTCAGAAACTTAAGAATGCAGCAGCAAAGGAAGTGATAGATTTTCTAAAAGGTGTATATAAATTTGACCCTGCCTGCCTCACATCCTAAATTAAGTGGTAAACTAGATTAAGTTAACCTCTGAGATTTCACGAAAAACAGGAATTCTTATTATCTGCTCATGAAAAAGGATGCTTCATACTATAAACAGAGAATCGGAGATCTGTCCTCCGAGCTTTTGGAGACAATTCGAGATTTATACACAGAAGCATCATCTCACCGCTTTATCTGCATGTCCCTCTCAGAGCTGTGCAGTACACTAAAACTTGATTATACTCATACAGAATTCGACAAGGCAGCACAGCAGATCTATATAGATATCAATTCCTATCTGGAAAAAATAAACCTCAAGCTGGTTCCATGCTCAGTCCCAGTGGATCTGTCCTTTTATGACAAGATTTTTGTTACAACAAGACCTGATCTGAACAATGACGAGGACTGCGCTGCCGTAAAGGCACTGGTTGCAGCAAAGAAAACTCCTACCGTAAAAGACTTAAAGCACATCAACATGATGAATGTAAAACTGTCAAACTACAACATCATGCTAAGAGTATTTGAAGGTCTTTTTGTGGTAAGTTCTGCAAAGCTAGATCCTCACCAGAGAGTAGCTTTAAACAACATCATAAGCAAGATGGAGCTTCCAAAGGAAGGTCTTGCCTACATCAGAACCTGCTATACCTACTCAAGTGAATACCGAAACCGTCACTGCGATTACAAGAATCCCGCATTCTGTTTTAAGC
>JAZRAY010000066.1:0-6326 GCA_045634805.1 Succinivibrio sp.
GTTGCCACATTGTCAGTTATTCCATAGGAAATAAACTGTGAGTACAGGTGTGTCTGTAGAATGGACATGTGGAAACCGCAGGTAGCAAAACTCAGCAGCATGATAATAAATGTTCTGTCATGCAGTGCGCTTAAAAATGAGTTTCTGTCTATTCCCATTTCATTATCTGCAGCTGTTGAAATAACCTGCTTGCGGTTTGATAACCACAGACTTACAGGAATGATAATCAGAGTAAGACCTGACAAGGTCATCATGGTTGTCTGAATTCCAAAGTTTGAATTCAGTACATTCATGAAAGGGCAGAGGAACATTGAGCCGACACCGGTTCCTGCATTAACGAAGCCTGAAACTGCTGTAGCACGGGCAAGACCTAAGGCTGGAGTTGCAACTGCCATCATCAGACCAAAACAGGTACCACCGGTTCCTGCATGGAAAAGAACTCCCAGGAATAAGGTCAGTGAAGTTACATTAGTGCAGAATGGTGTTGCGAACAGACCTACAAACATCAGAATGCAGCTTAATGTCAGCATGAAACCGTAGGATTTCTTTAATGCCAGATATGCAAATAAAGGCTGAACAAGACCGTATACAAGCTGACCCAGGGCAATAACAAAACTGATTTCGGTATAGGTTACTCCGCTGTTTAACATGATTGGATTGAGCAGCAGGGCAAGGTTGGAGCGTATGCCTGAGCTTACAGCATATACAAGACAGGCGCAGAAAGCGATCATACATATATAGAATAATCTCAGTTTTCTGATGCTCATTATCAATACCTCAAAAATATATCTTTTATGAGGCTAGATTACATAGAAATATCTTATAAGTAAAACAAATTTATCTTATTGATGTATTAGAAAAACTAATAGATAAAAATAAAACGTATAATTACAAAAAAAATGCCGATTTTTAAAACCGGCATTAGTGTTATTTTTCAAATAAACCCTGGTTTCTAAGGATTTTCTCTAACTGCGGATGAGTAAATCTGCTCAATCAGACTCAGAGCTCCTTTATATCCAACGTAAGAACGGTTGATCACCACCTCCTCTGTGGTAATGGTTCCAACTTCTAGCAGAACCGCTCCTTTTTCCTTGGCAACGTCTCTCTCCCATGAGGAGCCGATGATAAGAGGAGTTCCTCTTCCAAAATCAGTATCTTTGATCTGCTGCTCTGCTATATATCCATCCTCTATAAACTGAACATCCACATCAACACCCTCTGTTATATTGTGATATATATCCTTGATGTTGTCCTTGTGTGCTTCAGGAGTATTATCTGTAATAATCTGCTTTACCGGAATCAGTCCCATCTGATCAGAGAGAAATCGTGTAAATGCCAGATTGTAGGCAGAATCTGCAACTACAGCAAACTGGGAAGGAAATCCGAACCAGTACTCGGCAAAGAAATCTGCAAAATGATCAAGATAGTAGTAATACTTGTCAGCTTCCTTTTTGATGAATCTTTCGCTCTGCGTATTTGCTATTCCTGAAAATTCCACAACCTTTCTGACAAATCTGGTTGTTTCCTCTTCACCGATAGGTATAACCGGAATATGCAGGTAAGGCTGATCGAATTTCTCCTCTAACAGCTTTGCTGTACTTAGTCCAACCCATGGTGAGATTACAAGATTAAATGCTGCGTTTGGAATATTCAGCCAGTCTTTGACACCCTGACTTTCCGGTCCGAAAAGAATATTCACCTCAAAGCCGCTGTTCTGCAGGATGCGAACTATCTCCTCGTAGTCACCTCTCCAGTAAGTGTTGAAGTAAGGAATTTCAAAAAAGAGATTTACGAGATTTTTCTGCTTCTCACCTTTGACGTAATTCTTTTCTACAAACTGTTCGATAATCGAGTTAACTACGACCTCGTGTCCATAGATATTGTTTCCTTTAAAGCCAGGTATTTCAGCATTTACGATTGGTATTCCCTGTTTCTGATAACGGCTGACAACTGACTGCACATCATCACCAACAAGGGCAGGAGAACAGCCTGTCAGCACCACATATAGATCACCATTCATGATCTTTACTGCTCCGCTTATGGCTTTATCCAGCTTTGCAGCTCCTCCAAAAACAATCTCCTTTTCACCAGAGTTTGTTCCAGGAATATCTCCTCCTCCAATTCCGACAGATCCCTGAAAACCATTACAGAATGACATTGTGAAATACTGCTGATCCACACATCCCGGTCCGCAGTTAATTATAGGTACAGCATTCTTGATAGCTGAAACTGTATAGGCTGCACCAAGTGAGCAGGCATAATGTGGATGAGTGATTGATGTGTTCTTCTTTTTTTTCTTAGCTGTATTCATTTTGTTTTATCTCTGGTCTATTTCGATTAGTTCAGGATCTCTTGCGAGGATGAAAGGATCGTTCTGTGCCAGCCACCAGTCAGAATATGGCAGTTTTACATGTCTTTTCAGAACCTGATTGAATTTCTTTCTGGCAAGAATATCTAAAATTGCTTTGCCGGTTCTGATTATTCCATCGTATCCGACAGGAAAATGCTCATCTCCCATTGCAAAGGAAGGAATTCCCATACGGGCTGCATTAGGAGCCAGACCGTTGTGACGGACAATAATGAAATCTGTATCAACGTTTCTTAGAATTACCGGTAACTGGAACGGCTGAGTCTTACTTACAGAGTAGTTAGGAATATCTCCATAGTTTTCTACCAGAGTCTTTAAGGTATCTTGGTTTTCTTTGCCTCCGTCATAAACAGGATCATGATGGAAAACAACTGATCCGTTAACCTCAATTCCGAGTTCTCTTAAAACCGAAATCAGACCGTGCGCATAGGCAGAACCTGTAATAACAAAGCCTTTTACTCCTTTAAGCTTGGCTTTTAATGCTTCAATTTCGTCGTGAACTCTCTCGTGTTCACTCTGTATATACTTTTCTGTCTCATCAACCTTGTCTACAACTCTTGCTATAGCTCTTAACCATTCGTCGGTTCCTTTAATACCGTATGGCTGTGGAGCATCAATCTGCGGTACACCGAACTGCTGTTCAAGACCTGTGGCAAGATAGGAGCCCAGAGTATGGCAGAAAGTTGTTGTTGCAACAGCTTCTGAGGTTTGGGCAAGCTCGTCAAAACTTGCAATATCCATGATGTAGTTAACGCGAAGACCTAGTGGTTTGAGCATATCGGTAAAGTAGTCTGTACCCCATAGCGCAACAATATTGATAAGATCTTTCTGTTTTTTGGGATTCCTCTTGGTTATCTGTCTTAAAACACCGTGCTGGGCAATATCAAATCCAGTACTCCAGTGTTTTGATCGGAATCCTTCACAGTGAAGGGGAATTACAGGGATGCCAAGCTCTTCCTCCATCTCGTCCGCTACACTGGTGATATCTTCACCGATGATAGCGGTAGAACAGGACATAGACAGAAAGATTGCTTTTGGATGATATCTGTCAAAAGTTTCCTGAACCGTTTTTCGTAGCTTTTCACTTGCTCCAAAAACCATATCGTTTTCCATAAGGTTTGTGGTAACTATGTTGATATTACGTGGTTCGAGATTTCGTCTTGCTAGTCCATTACGCATGGCAAGATTAAATTCAGGATTTCTGGCAGTACAGCCAACCGGACTATGCTGAATCAGTACACAATCCCTAAGATTTCCTGCCTGACATGAGGCAATTGAATTTGCACACATACTCTGCTGATTGAAAGGCATCTCAAGTTCGCAGAGTCTGCAGCCATTTTTTTTGCCGCAATCAAACTCTCTTTTGATTAGACTGCGTCCTTCGTAATTGGATTGCATCACCAGATCTGATGCTGTACCAGTCCAGGATGTAATGGAGCCTAATCTCATTTCTCGATTTTCAACGGTATCGAGTGCTAAATTAATCTGTTTCATCGGTATCTATTCTTTCCATCTAAAAAAACGGTTTTCTATCTTGCGTAAAATGTAGGTAACAGTACTTACTACAATTCCTAAAACCACCAGTCCAACCATGATTCTGGTGAAGTTACCAAAACGCGCGTAGTACTGAATATAAAAGCCAAGACCGCTTCCTCCTCCAATCATCTCAGCCGAGGTGAGCATGATAAAGGACAGTGAAATTGCGATATTGCATCCGGAAAAGACCTGAGGTAGTGATGCCGGTAAAATGATCTTGAATAGGATCTGTGCTTTTTTAAGATTCAGAACCTTTGCTGAATTTATTATTTTTGAATCAACATTCAGAACTCCATTCATTGTTGAGGTTAGAATAGGCCAGAATGAGGTTATAAAAATAATAAAAATCGAACAGGCTTTAAATGAAGGCAGCAGAGCAAGTGTGTAGGGAATAAAAACTACAGGAGGAATAGAACCCAGAAAGCTTGCTACACTTGAGAAGGCTCTGCCTGTTCTTGCATTAAAAGCGAGGAACAGTCCCAGTGGAATTGCAGCTGAAAGAGCCAGTGTAAAACCGATAACAATTATGGATAAAGAACAGCCTATATCCACAATCAGACGGAGGTAGTCTCCTAAAAACTGCTTTACGATTACCCCTGGAGCCTTAAAGATATCCTCAGGAAGAATATTCAGCTTTGCAGTTAACATAAGCCAGACAAAAAGAGAAATACTGATTATCGCAAATGTATCTCTTATCAGTGTTCTCTGTTCATCTTTTCTTGCGAGGAATAAAACAATGAAAAAAGAAATCTCAAGCAGCAGAATGAATCCTAATGCGTAATCATTCTGTGCGGAGCGCTTTAAATGATCCTCAAGTCCAAGTGCAGCGAGAACAAATAGGAGCACAAACAGGTTGTTTAGATTAAAAACAGCGGATTTTAAATTCATAATTATTTAGTTAGAGCGTTGATGGTACTGGTACAGTTCTTTATAAACTGCATCATTAGCGTTTTCTTTGACAAGTTCATTCAAGGCCTGCTCATATAGGGCGGCTGTATAGTTTGGCTTGATATCAAATTCCTTTACAAATCCAAGGTCAACAAGGCTGTCATAGAAAACGTCCATTCGTTTCAGATCAGGATCTGGATTTGCAATTTCGTTATCGTATTTGTAGGTATCCGCAAGTAGCAGGTCTTCATCAACGTCTACATACTTGGCAATATCCTTAATAGACTGACTCTCGTTTGTTTTATAGAATTTGTATGCCTTAATTAGAGCTCTGATAAAGTGTTTGTATGTTTCAGGCTCTGCCTTAAGCTTATCTGTCAGAATTGCCTGACGACAGCAGACATGATTGTCAAAACCTTCAACCTCTCCACTGTTTGCAAGAATTGTATAGCCTTCGTTTTCTGCAAGAATTCTGTAAGGGGCATAAAGTACAGCGGCGTCGATTTCATCGTTTTTTAATGAGGCGTATACATCAGAGCCGTCGTTGAACATTACGAATTCGGTATCTTTATCCAATCCGAGTTTTTTCAGGGCCTCTCTGATTACAATGTGTCCAGAGCCAATTCCTTCCACACCAATCTTCTTGCCTGCCAGTAGTTTGATAGACCATTCTTCCTTTGGTATTCCTTCTACAATCCTGTCCTTTACAATAATTCCATGACCGGTTTTCATTGCACCTGCGAACAGGGAAATCTTGTGACCTTCAGACATATAGCTTACAAGTTCACTTGAACCATAGGCGCCAACATCGATTTTTCCTGATTCCATTGCGGCCAGTTCACTGTTGTTTTCATTAAACAGAACCAGCTCTGCATTAATACCTTCTTCTTCAAAAAAGCCTTCTTCCTTAGCCAGAAAATACAGCAGATGTCCTGGTGATGGTAGGTAGCCTATTCTTACGGTAGTAAGTTCTGAAGACTGATTCTGATGCTCATGATGGGCGGCATGTTCATCTGTTTTTTTATCGCCTCCACAGCCTTGAACGGCGGACAGAAGAAATGCTAAAGATATAACCTTTAATGTGTTCTTGAATTTCATTTTTTTTCCTTATTTTGCTAAAAATCATCCGGCCAGGGCGAATTCAAACTCAGGTTCACGAACGTTTCCATACAGCGAGTCAATGAGCTCTGCACGTAGTGTTTCGTAGTCCCTTGTTTTTCTGATTTCTGTACGGTTTCTTGGTCTATCAAATGGTACTTTTATCTCTTTATAGACATGTCCAGGATTTTCTGAGAAAACTACAATCTTGTCTGACAGAAGTATTGCTTCGTCAATATCGTGAGTAACAAAGATTAGAGTTTTGTTTTTTCCTGAAGTTGACCATAATTCCAGTACCAGATCCTGCAGAGAGCTTTTATTCTTTGCATCTAAAGCTCCAAATGGTTCGTCCATGATCAGAATATCTGTATCCATGGCCAGTGCTCTTGCAATAGCTACTCGCTGCTGCATGCCACCTGAAAGCTGAGAAGGGAAT
>JAZRAY010000067.1:0-2408 GCA_045634805.1 Succinivibrio sp.
CAAGGAGTAAAAAAACTTTTAGATTAACCTAAGTTGGTTACTTCCTTCCACTCTGTTTCTGTAAACAGCTTGGTCAGATCAATCAGAATCAACAGATCATCCTTGCGGTTGCAAACTCCAGAGATAAACTGAGCATTTTCCTCGGTACCAACATTAGGAGTATCGTCGATATCATTAGTATTGAGATCTGCAACTTCAGCTACGGAATCAACAAGAATACCGATAACATGCTTATCAGACTCAATAATCATAATTCTTGTATTGTCTGTTACTTCAGCAGGAGGAATACCGAAACGGGCTCTGGTATCAATAACGGTAACAACGTTACCACGAAGGTTAATAATACCAAGCACATAAGAAGGTGCTCCAGGAACAGGGGCAATATCTGTATAACGCAATACCTCTCGAACCTGCATAACATTGACGCCATATATTTCATTACCTAATTTGAAGGTAACCCAACGCAGCAATTCACCTTTTTTTGCATTAACGTCGATTGGATTTTCTGCGATTGAATCTTCTTTTGACATCTCTTAATCCTCGTTATACACACCACACAATGATATGGCGCAATTACTCTTTTAATTTTATTTTAATAAACTTTAACAAATTGTAGAGGTTACATAGTTAAAACTTTGATCATGCACTCATTTGTGCATCAAGATCTTTGAGATTAACTCCATTTTCAAACATCTTGATCAAAGCCTTTACATGCAGTAAAGCACACATTTCCTTCTTAACAATGCCTGCAAGCCATGGTCGGTTTCCTGCAGTCTGTCTCCAGGTAATGTTTTCTTTATTTAAAATTCTGTTTCCTTCAAGAACATCACAGCCGATTGACCATAATGTCTTATCAAGGGAAATCATATACTCATACTTATCGGATTGAGGAGCATCGCTCTTTACCCATTTTAGAGTATCCACTACATTCATCTTTCTGCCGCGAATATCTGCAATGCCCTGGAACCAGTCTGGCTTTCCGAATAGAGGTGTAACCTTTTCACACTGGAAGATACCGCCAAGATTTACAAGAGGAACTGCAAAGCGAATTCCTTTTACCAGGAAGAACAGAACCTGGAATTCCTCTGGCATCTCGATGTTAGTCCAGTTGTATGGAGGCTCATCATTGGCTTCTTCCTGTTCTGCCTGGGCAACACTCTCATCAGCAACAACGGCTTCTGAAGCTGTAGCCAGCTCTACCTCAGTCTGCTCTTCAACAACTGTTTCTACAGCGGTCTCGGTCTGAACCTCGGTTTCTGTCTGTACAGCTGTTTCAACAGCTACTTCAGTTTCAACCTGAGTCTTAGGAACAGACTCTAAAAGACTTTCAAGACTCTTATGCTCTGCAAATGGAAGAGGCTCACTCTTCTCCTCTGCAGTCTGTAACTGTGGCTGCAGCTCATGTACTTCTGTCTGTGAAGATGTGTCCTCAGGAATATAGTCATCAGAAGCATAATCAATTTCATCGCTGGAGCCTTCAGCCTGAACCTCTGTGTCGGCACTTTCTTCGGCCTGAACCTCAGCCTCAGGAGCTTCAGCATCCATTGCAACTTCCTCAGTTTCAGCTGCAACTTCTTCCTGTACTTCGGATTCAGCGCCCTCAGCTTCAACTTCAGCAGCTTCATCAGCGACAGCAGCTTCCTCATCTGCAGGAACTTCCTCCTCAGATGCTGCAATTTCCTCTACAGCAGTCTCTTCGCCTTCTGCTTCAACAGACTCATCAGCCTGTACAGCCTCTTCTGCGTCAGAACTTTCATCCGCAGCTTCAGCCATTTCCATCTCGTCAGTCTGAGCTTCCTGCTCTGCCACAGGCTCTTCAGCCTGAGAATCAGCTACCTCAACATCAGTTTCACTCTGAGCCTGAACTTCTTCTTGGACAATAGAATCTTCTGAACCCTGAGCCTGTACCTCAGGATCCTGCTGTTCACATTCTTCTTCAAGCATCTGCTTGAAGTACGCTACAAGGGTGTCATCAATATCATTAAATGACATAAAAAGGTCCTTTATAATTAACTGAGCATAGCATCAACATCGCCAGCAATAATATCCATATCTTTATTAACGTCAGATTTTGTATTTTTTTCACCTGAAGATAAAGAAACTATTGCAGCAGCCTTCGGAGAAATTCTCTCCGGATTAAGCTCAAGCTCTTTTGATAGTAGTTGTAATAATAATTCACGATAAGCTAATGCACCACGACATTTCTCATCTAGCATTGTGATTGGAAGGCCTTTTTGTGAAGATTCCCTGAATAAAGTATCAACAGGAATCTGACCTTGCCATAGGTTATCTTTGTAATGTGCAATCAGATATTCTAACGAAGTTCTGCTTGCCTTGGTACGTTTATCGTACATTGTAGGAATAACAGTATAGTTAATGATGCAGCCGTTATCAGCCTTGCGCATGAT
>JAZRAY010000068.1:0-9154 GCA_045634805.1 Succinivibrio sp.
TGCTCAACCTTTTCATTTCCTTCTTTATGTTAAACTCCGATAAGCTGAAGTTAATGTTAAAAGAAGAAAATTATTCAAGATATATGAGTATTATCGAAAACAGAGAATTTGAGGGCGAACGTCCTCTTTTCTATCAGAATGATCTTTCTTTATCAAAGATTAAAGTTCTAAATGGCGAGTCTGCCATTAAAGAATGCACAAATGTTACCTGCACGGATTCGTCCTTTAACGGAAAATACCCTTTCTGGCATGCCGATAATGCTCAGATTGAAAAGTGTTTATTTGAGACCGGTGCAAGAGCTGCAATCTGGTATTCTAAAAATCTTACAATGAAGGACTGTCAGGTAATAGCGCCTAAAATGTTCAGACGCTGCAGCGGCCTTAAGCTTGTGAATATTGATTTTACAGATGCTCAGGAAACTCTCTGGGACTGTACTGATATCAGGGTTAACAGTATCAGGGCGGTTCATGCTGACTACATCTTTATGAACAGCTCTGATATTGAGGTTGAGAATTTTGAGCTTCATGGAAACTATTCTTTCCAGAACTGTACCAATGTAAGGATTAAAAACAGTAATCTTGAGACTAAGGACGCTTTCTGGGAGGCTAAAAACGTTACCGTGGAAAACTGTACCATCTCAGGCGAATTCTTAGGCTGGCATTCAGAAAACCTGACTCTTATAAACTGTAAGATCAAGGGAACTCAGCCACTCTGCTATGCAAAGAATCTTAAGATTATCAACTGTACCTTTGATGAGGACTGCGATCTTGCCTTTGAGTACTCATCAGTTGAAGCTCAGATCAATGGTCATGTAACCAGTATCAAAAATCCGCTTACCGGAAGAATCAGAGTGGATTCTGTAGGTGAGATTATCTCTGATGCAAATGCAAAAGCCCCTAATGACTGCGTAATTGAGGTGGTTAATGAGTAAGTTTAACTTTGATGAGAAGGTAGATCGTCGCGGTACCTTCTCATATAAGTGGGATTCTCTGTCTGTGCCTGACATGCTTCCTTTATGGGTTGCAGATATGGATTTTAAGGTTGCACCTCCTATCTACGTCGCTGTAAACAGATGTGCTCAGCATGGCGTGTTTGGCTATGCTGTAGAAAATGATGACTATTACAACGCAATCATCTCCTTTAACAAAAGACATTATGGCGTTGATTTAAAGCGCGAATGGATAATGCCGGTTCCTGGAATCGTACCTGCTTTGACAGCTATTCTGCAGGCATTAACTCAGCCTGGAGATGAGGTTATTCTTCAGTCACCTGCATATAACTGTTTTTTCAGCTGCATCAGAAATTCAGGTCTTGTGCCGTCAGAAAACAGTCTTTCCTATAAGGATGGCAGGTTCTCAATTGATTTTGAGGATCTTGAAAGACGTGCCGCATCCCCTAAGGCCAGAGTACTTTTAGTCTGCAATCCTCATAACCCATCAGGAAGACTGTGGCATTTAGATGAGCTAAAGCGCCTCTGTGAGATAGCCCAAAAGCATAATCTTATTGTTATCTCCGATGAGATTCACTGTGATATCAGACCTAACGGCAGCACTTTCCATGCCTTCTCAACTGTAGATGAGAGCTATAACGAGAATCTTATTACCCTGGGAGCTCCTAGCAAGACCTTTAATATTGCAGGTCTTAAGAGTGCTCATGTTATCTGTAGAAATAAGGATTACCGCTATAGAATCGATCGTCAGATCAATATCAATGAAATCTGCGATGTGAATGTCTTCGGTGTGGCCGCTACCATTGCAGCCTATACACAATGCGATGACTGGCTTTATGAGCTTAATGACTATATTCAGGATAACTATAAGATTCTAAAGGAATTCTTCACTGAGAATTACCCACAGATCAGAGTTGCCGATCTTGAGAGTACCTATCTTGCATGGGTAGACTGTTCAAGCCTGAAACTAAGCGGTGAGAAGATAAAGAACAGGCTTATAAAGGAAGGAAAGCTCTATATCAATGACGGTGAAATGTATCACTCTCCTCAGGAGAGCTTTATAAGAATCAATCTTGCCTGCACCAGGGCAACCCTTTTGGATGCGTTAAACCGCTTTAAAAAAGTCTTTTCCTAAAACAAAAAATGGAGTCATTCTGTATGGACTCCATTTCCTTTCTCTATCAGGCTCTTAAGGCATTCAGCCAATTGTTATCAGTAGGCTGAGTCCTTTGCCTCTCTTTTCCATTTTGCATAGAGTTTGTCTTCTGCGGCCTGAAAATCACTACTGCTGCTTAGCTTCTCGTAATCATCACTGAATATGCCCAGCTTGTCAGCCTGACACTGATCAATAAATGCAGAGGCATTGTCAATTTTTCCTTCCTGCTCCAGCTTCTCAATTCTATGAGCCAGTGCAGAGGTGGTATCGTGTCTGCAGTTCCAGTTATTTGGTACGACTTTTGCTGTTTTATTAAAACATCCGGTTAACAATAAACTGTTTAAAACAACTGCAGTGAGAAGAATAGTAGCCGAAGATATTTTCATCATTACTCCTGTAGTTATAAATTTATAATAATTTATTATATGCAGGTAAAGTTATTTTACACTTATTTTCAGCAAGTTAAATTCATTAATAAGTATATTATGAAAAAATTAGGCAAACATTTGTTGAAGGTCACATCTTTTGCATTTTTAAAAATAAAAAAAACGGAGAATAATGTTCTCCGCTGTGGTGCATAAAAATCGCTTTTTACCCGCGTATGGCTTTCACCTTTGCCAGTATTTCCTGACACGAAGCGCTGATGCCTTTGTAATCCTCTGCCTTAACCTGTTTAGGATCAGGCACAAAACTTCCGCCAACCGCAGCTACATTCTTAAGGCTTAAATACTCTGAGAGATTCTCAAGATTTACACCGCCTGTTGGAACAAACTTGATTGAGGCATAAGGACCAGCCAGAGCCTTTAAGGTCTTGGTACCGCCGTAGGCTGCAGCAGGGAAGAACTTAACCACCTCAAGACCGAAATCCAAAGCCATCTCAAGATCAGATGGAGCAACGGTTCCTGGGCAGACAGCAAGATCGTGCTTTAAGCACCAGTCAACAACCTTTGGATTAAAGCCTGGGGTAATTACAAACTTACCGCCGTTATCCAAAGTAGCCTTTGCCTGGTCAACATTGTGAACAGTACCGGAGCCAACGAGCATATCAGGGCACTCTTTTGCCATGATTCTGATTGCATCTGCAGCTGCTGCGGTTCTGAAGGTTACCTCTGCAATAGGAATTCCGCCGTCACAAAGGGCATGTGCAAGAGGTGCTGCCTTTGCCGCATCCTCAAGTACCACCAGAGGTACAATACCGACTGACTCAATTTCACTTAAAACTTTAAATTTCATTCTGCTCTCCTAAAAATCACAGCGTCTGTGTGATGCAATAAATTCTTTTAACTGTTCGGGGGTAGGGAGGCCTTCGTTATCACCTCTGAAGGTACACTGAATAGCGCCAATGGCACAGCCTCTCTCTACGGCCTTCTCAAGAGAAAGTCCCTCCATATGGGCAGAGAGCACACCTGCGGCAAAGCCATCTCCAGCTCCCACGGTATCCACAACCTTATCAATGATGAAGCCTGGAACCTTAATATCCTTATCCTTTGTACTGCACAGTGCTCCCTTCGGTCCACACTTGGTGATTACACAGGAAGCTCCACCTTTAAGGTAGAATTCATTGATCTTCTTAGGATCACTGCTGCCGCAAAGAATGTCGCCTTCGCCTACACCAGGCAGAACCATATCAACTTTTGTGGCGATATCATTTAAGGTCTTAACCATTATCTCCTGTGATTTCCACAGCTGAGGTCTTAGATTAGGATCAAAGGAAATATAAAGACCAGCCTTGCGACCAAGCTCAATGAGCTTATAGACAGCCTTGAGAGTTGACTCGGATACTGCTGCCATGATTCCTGTGATATGCAGATTTGAGAATTTTGAAAAATCTACCTCAGAGACATCACTCTCGTTTAGAGTTGAGGCTGCAGAGCCTGAACGGAAATAGAAAATCTGAGGATCACCGTTAGAGACTCTGCCCTTGAGCATAAAGCCGGTACGATGGGTATCTGAATATTTAACCTGGGAGTTATCAATACCGTTGGCCCTGATTGAATTCTCAATCAGCTTTCCAAAGGGATCGTTGCCAAGCTTTGTAAGGTAGGTTGCCTTATGGCCTAATCTTGCAATACCTGTTGCAACGTTGAATTCTGCTCCTGCGATATCCAGTGAATAATCCTTCACTGTTTCAAGAGCGCCTTCCTGTTTTGCAATCAGAAGGCCCATTGGTTCACCGGTTAGGAGTAAACCTTTTTCCATTATGTATGTTCTCCTGACTATTTTTTTATAATTTATGTTTATCTAATGTACGAAATTATACGCTCGGAAGAATTCCGGGCGTATGATCGCGATCTTGAAGATCATAACTTTCATAAAGAATCTATGTAGTTAGATGATTTCTAGAGCGTTACTCCGTCCTTCCAGATTAAAAGCTCATGGAAATCTCTTTTTTCAGAGACTGATTTCTGTCCTGATGCAATGGCAATGATGTAGTCTAAAAGCTCCATTGCAAGCTCATCAGAATCCTTGCCATCCACAATTACACCGGCATTAAAATCAATCCAGTTGCCGCCTTTCTTAGCAAAAAGCGCATTGTTGGTTGAGATTTTAATTGTTGGTACCACGGTGCTGAAAGGTGTTCCTCTTCCGGTTGAGAAAAGAATCATATTCACACCGCATGCTGCCAGAGCTGAACAGGAAACACCATCATTACCAGGGGCGTTCAGAAGATTCAGGCCTGATGTCTTTATGGTTTCGGCATATCTTATGGTATCCATAACCTCTGCCTTACCGCCTTTCTGTACACAGCCTAAGGACTTGTCCTCTAGTGTGGTGATACCTCCTGCCTTGTTACCTGGGGAAGGATTCTCAGAGACAGTTTCGCCGTGGGATTTGAAGTAGTCCTTAAAATCATTGATAAGTGAAACAGTCTTTTTAAATACATCCTCATTTTTTGCTCTGTTCATAAGGATCTGCTCGGCACCGAACATTTCAGGAACCTCTGTCATAACTGAGGTTCCACCGGAGCCTACAATCAGATCGCTTACACGACCGATAAGAGGATTTGCGGTGATGCCTGACAGTCCGTCTGAGCCGCCGCATTTAAGTCCGATTCGAAGCTTTGAGAGCGGCACTGTCTCTCTTTTTGCCTCATTGGCCTTTTGTAAAAGAGAATCGATAATTTTGTAGCCAGCCTCAAGCTCATCCTCAACATCCTGAGTATTTAAAAACATCAGTCTGTCATCTTTTAAATCTAAAAACTCTCTGAACACTGAAAGATTATTGTTCTCACAGCCAAGTCCCAGAACCAGTACGGCACCGGCATTCGGATGACGGGTTAAGGATGCAAGTAGTTTCTGGGTGGTTGTCTGATCCTCTCCCATCTGAGAGCAGCCATACGGATGAGTCAAGGCATAGCAGCCATCGACATTCCTGTAGCTATCAAGCTTTTCTCTTGCATAGCTTTCAAGCTCTTTTGCAATATGATTTACGCAGAAGACTGTTGGAATAATCCAGACTTCATTGCGGATACCCACCTGGCCATCTGCTCTTACATAGCCATCAAAGGTTCTCTCAACTCTCTTAAGCTCTGCGGGGGCTACCTTGTCGTAGGAGTAATCCTTAGTTCCTGAAAGATTGGTTTTAACATTCTCTGAATGCACATGCTGGCCCTTTAAAACAGGGCAGGTGGCATGTCCGATGGAATAACCGTATTTTATGATGTGATCCCCTTCATTAAGATCATAAAGGGCAAACTTATGACCACGGGTGATGTCATCCTTTAGAGTAACATCACCTAAAGTAGTCTTTACAGTCTGTCCTGCCTTAAGATCCTCAAGGGCAACAGCTACAACATCCTCCTTAGGATTGATTACAACGCACAGCATCGTCTCTCTCCTAGCACTCAGACATTGTCTTTTTAATACCCTGGGTTACAACCTTATGAGTAAGCTTTGCAATCTTTTTAACATCAAGTCTGGATGTAAGATCCTCGCCCCAGAGCTTTAGATCTTTAAGAATATGGGTGACTGTATCCTGGGCTGAGCTTTCTGAATCCTTATAAAGACTCCAGGCTTTTGCCATTACCTTTACTGCATACTCATCATCCTGGAACTGACCGCTCTTGCCATCTGCTCTTGAAACACTAACCGGTGAGGTACCATCTGAGTTTTTATAAAGGGCAAAGAAGGCTGCCAGTGAAAAATAGAGCTTCTCAGGATGTGTTCCATTGGCTCTTGCATCCAGAATTGAAGGGATAACACGAGCCTTTACCTTGGAGGTACAGTTCATAAGAATTGATGAGAGCTGGTGATGGAGGGATGGATCCATGAATCTGTCCACAACCGCATCGGCAAATTCTGTCAGCATGCCTTTATCAAGTCTTACTGCAGGGATGATTTCATCGTAGATAATAGAGCGCGCAAAAGGTCCGGTTACACTGTCGGTCATCATCTCATCAACAGTATCAAGGCCAGCTAAGAATGCTGCAGGAACATTAGAGGTATGGGCTCCGTTTAGAATTCTTACTTTGCGAAGACGGTAAGGGGTAATATCAGGTGCTACCACCACGTTAAGTCCAGCCTTTGCAAATGGCAGCTTGTAGCTTATCTCATCAGAGCCTTCAATTGCCATAAAGTTGAATTCCTCACCAGTGGACATTAAGGCATCCTCATAGCCAAGCTCCTTTGCATAACGCTGTGCATCTGCCTTTGGATAGCCTGATACCACACGATCTACAAGGGTGTTGTAGAATACACAGTCTTCACATACATAAGATTTAAACTCATCGCCTAAGTTCCAGTCATCGGCATGTTTTAGGATGATTTCTTTAAGTTTTGTTCCGTTATTATCAATAAGCTCACAAGGGAGGATGCTTAAGCCTGAAATTGAGCAGGCATTCTCTACGCCTTTGAAAGCTTTGAATCTTTCATACAGAAGCTGGGTCAGCTTGCCTGGAAATGACAGTACACAGCCTTCATCCGGAAGCTCTTCCTTTGTATAGACAAGGCCTGCCTCAGTGGTGTTTGAGAAGATAAACTCAAGGGTAGGGAGTCTGAAGTCTTCCTTGAGCTTTTCAAAATCAGCATTGTCATAAGGATTACGGGCTGCCGCTATGGTATTGATAATTTCAAATGTCTCTTTTACCCTGCCGTTTTCCATAGCATGAAGAATAGCTGTAAATAAACAGTCCTGCTCTTTTAGAACCGGAACGGTACGTCCTCTTGGGGTTGGCTGAACTGCAATTACTCGGCCGTTGAACAGATTCTTCTGATTCATGCGGTAGAGCATCCAGTCAATAAAGCAGCGAATGAAATTTCCCTCTCCAAACTGAATTGCCTTAACAGGAAGATCTGATCTGCATTCAGGTTTTATGGCCAGGTTTAATGTACTCATTTTTGTCTGTATCCGTAGTTGATGTTATGTTTAGTTATGGTTTATTAAAATAAAGTCTGCAGTTTTCACTGCAGACAAAAGTTTCAGGAGTTTAGGCTGTGAAATCTATTTCGACCTTCAGCATGTCAGCTCCGTGTGCTGCAAAGTCAGCAAAGGCCTGAGGCGCATCATCAAATTTGTAGGTATTGGTAATGGCCTTCTTAAGATCAACCTTGCCTGACTTAACCAGATCGATAAGATTCAGGAAATCCTGCTTTAGAGCATTTCTTGAGCCGAAGACATTAAGCTCTTTTTTCTGCAGAAGGGTAAAGTTGAAATCAAGATTCTTCTTGCCCACACCGATTAGAACAACATTAGCGGCATAGGCTGCAACATCAATGGCATTCTGGAAGGTTGATGGCAGGCCTACTGCTTCGATTGCCACATCAAAGCCTTTGTTATCGGTAATATTCATGCATTTCTCAACGAAATCATCACCGTTGTTGATGATACCGCCATCAAGATTGAAGCTCTTTACTGCATAGTCAATCTTCTTCTGGGCTACATCAGCAATGTATACGGTAGCACCCTGAGCTTTAGCTGCAACTGCTGCTAGTGCACCGATGGTTCCGGCACCGATGACGATAACCCTGTCACCCTTTTTGACCTGACCGCGGGTAACTGCTCCGTGATAGCTGATGCAGAAAGGCTCGATGGCTGCAAGCTCGGCAGGATCAAGTCCCTTACCGTCATAGATTCTCTCAAAAGGCATGGTGATGTACTCTGAGAAAGCGCCGTCTCTCTGGGCACCTAAGGTCTCATTGTGCTCACAGCAGTTTAAATGTCCTCTCTCACAGGAGTAGCATTTGGTGCAGTTAAAGTAAGGATTGCAGGTTACAACCATGCCTTCCTTTAGACCGTACTTGCTGGCATCACCGTTTAGCTTTTCAATTCTGGCTGAGAACTCATGACCGGGAATTCTTGGGTAGGAAGCGTAGGCGAAGGTGCCTCTGTAGGTTCCAAGATCACTTCCGCAGATACCGCCGCGCAGTACCTTTAATAAAGCCTCTCCCTCTTTTGGTTCCGGCATAGGAGTCTCAATGATTTTTACCTCACCTGGCTTTGGAATAATAATGGTTTTCATAACAGATAATCCTTAAACATATTTAGTAAATCAGGTTAACAAGTGCTGTGCTGAAGCTTGGTACAAAGGTTAAAAGCAGCAGACAGCCTAAAAGCAGAATGTAGAATGGTATTGCCTCTTTAATAAAGCGGCCCATTGGACATTTTGTAATCGAACAGGTAACAAACATCAGCGTTCCCATTGGAGGTGAGATGGCACCCAGTGCAAAGTTGAAGATTACAACCATTGCAAAGTGGATCTCATCAATACCAAAGTGCTTGGCAAGTGGAGCCAGCAGTGGAACCAGAATAATCATGGCTGCGTTTCCTTCGATAAACATGCCGATGATTAAAAGGAACAGGTTTACACATAGAAGGAAGATAACCGGATTATTTAGATGCTCGATGAAAAGGCCTGTAAAGTACTGAGGAACCTTCTCCTTGGTAAGTGCCCAGGCAAAGGCGGAAGCTGCAGCAATAATCAGCATGATTGCCGATGAGGTCAGCACAGTCTCCTTCATACCGCGGATAACATCCTTTAAAGTCATCTCACGATAGATAAAGCCTAGGAACAGGGAGTAGACGATAGCAACGGAGCCTGCTTCAGTTGGAG
>JAZRAY010000069.1:0-2663 GCA_045634805.1 Succinivibrio sp.
GGAACTGACTGGACATGGTATTGGAACATCACTTCATGAGGAACCCTATATTCCAAATTACAGGCAGTTTAGAAGAGGAATCCTTTTACAGCCGGGTATGACTCTGTGTGTAGAGCCTATGATCACATTGGGTAAGAGGAAAATCGCTTTCCTTGATGATGACTGGACCGTAGTTACTTTGGACGGTTCACCAGCAGCCCATTATGAGAATACAATAGCAATAACTCCGGACGGAGAACCTGAGATACTGACAATCATAAAATGAACGATGTAAATGTAATATAGAAGTGAGGTTAAATTAAATGTCTAAAGCAGATGTAATTGAAATTGAAGGAAAAGTTGTTGAGAAGCTTCCGAACACAATGTTCAGAGTTGAACTTGAGAACGGACATATAGTACTTGCCCACATCAGTGGAAAACTCAGACAGAACTTTATTCGTATTCTTCCCGGAGATAAGGTAACACTTGAGCTTTCACCTTATGATCTTACAAAAGGAAGAATTATCTGGCGTGATAAGTAATCACCAAAAAACTACTTGTAATTCATATTTATATATGTTATTATTGAATGCGGTCGTTTTTAAAGGGCTAAAAGTATGCCCTTTTGTACGCATTTATGCCAGAAAGGAGTTACAAATGAAAGTTAGGTCTTCTGTTAAGCCTATGTGCGAAAAGTGCAAGGTTATTAAGAGAAAAGGCGTTATTCGTGTAATTTGCGAAAACCCTAAGCACAAACAGAGACAGGGCTGATTCGAGTCATTTTGACATTACTTTTTGATACCAAGCGTATTGGAAAGATCGGACCAAGCTACTGTCCGATTGGGCTCAGTAATTTGCCCCAATCAAACAAGTAACATATTAAGTTTAAATTTTTTTTATTAAATGGAGGAATTAAAAAAATGGCTCGTATTGCAGGTGTAGACTTACCCAGAGATAAGCGAGTTGAGATTGGTCTCACATATATCTATGGTATTGGTAGAACAAGCTCAAACAAAATACTTGCTGCTGCAAATGTAAATCCCGATACACGTGTTCGTGATCTTACAGATGATGAAGTAAAGAAGATTGCCGAGGTTATCGGTAATGATTATGACGTAGAAGGTGATCTTAGAAGAGAGATCGCTATGAACATCAAGCGTCTTTCAGAGATCGGATGCTACAGAGGAATCCGTCACAGAAGAGGACTTCCTGTTCGTGGTCAGAGAACAAAGACCAACGCTAGAACAAGAAAAGGTCCCAAGAGAACAATCGCTAATAAGAAGAAGTAATTCTCTTATTATACAGTAACTAAGAATTATTCATAGGAAGAAAGTAGGTTAGTTTAAAATGGCAAATCAGAAATCAAATGCTTCTAAAACTAAGAAGCGTGTCAAGAAAAACGTTGAACACGGACAGGCACATATTCAGTCATCTTTCAATAACACAATCGTTACATTGACAGATGCTGCAGGTAATGCTCTTAGCTGGGCAAGTGCTGGTGGTCTTGGCTTTAAAGGTTCAAGGAAATCTACTCCATATGCTGCACAGATGGCTGCAGAGACAGCAACAAAGGCTGCACTTATTCACGGCCTTAAGACTGTTGATGTCTTTGTAAAGGGACCGGGTTCAGGAAGAGAAGCTGCTATCAGAGCTCTTGCTGCAAGTGGTCTTACTGTTACCAGTATTACGGATGTAACTCCCGTACCTCATAACGGATGCCGCCCGCCCAAGCGCCGCAGAGTATAATCCTATTTTGCTTTTCATCAGAGCCTGCGTTTTTACGTCTGGCTCTGATGGAGCATATAGACACTATTAACTTTAAACTCGTTGGATGAAGGCACATGAAGTGTCGTGCTGTAAACAACAGTCAGGATTTTCCTGAACAAGAAAGGAGCCAATAATGGCAGTAAACAGAGTTCCAGTACTTAAGAGATGCAGATCACTTGATTTGGATCCCACATTCCTTGGATATGACAAGAAGTCCAAGAGAACAAACAGCAGAGCAAACAAGAAGATGAGCGAGTATGGACTTCAGCTCCGTGAGAAGCAGAAGGCTAAGTTCATCTATGGCGTTCTTGAGAAGCCTTTCCGTAACTACTACGACAAGGCTGATCGTCAGAAGGGTCAGACCGGTGAAAACCTTATGGTTCTTCTTGAGCGCAGACTTGATAATGTTATTTTCCGTATGGGCTTTGCAAGAACAAGAAGAGAAGCTAGACAGGTTGTTCTTCATAAGTTCATCACTGTAAATGGTAAGGTTGTAAACGTTCCTTCATACCTCATCAAGGCTGGTGATGTTATTGAAGTTAAGGAAGCTGCAAGAAGCATCCAGAGATTCAAGGATATCGCAGAGATCACAGCAGGCAGACTTGTTCCTGAGTGGCTTGATGTAAACAAGGATAACCTTAGTGGTACAGTAAAAGAATTCCCTTCAAGAGAAGTAATCTACGTTCCTGTAAACGAGATGCTTATCGTCGAGTTGTATTCTAAGTAATTTAAAATAATTCAGCGAAGCCATAACTCGAAAAAGCGTGCATTTTTCGAGTGCTGGCTCTGAATTGTTTATTTTTTAGAAACACCATAAAACCATAAGGAGGGTATGTCAGTGTTTGATTTTGAAAGACCAAATATTGAAGTTGCTGAGATTTCAGAGGACAAGAAGTATGGCAGATTCGTTGTAGAGC
>JAZRAY010000070.1:0-1931 GCA_045634805.1 Succinivibrio sp.
AATCCTGTATCTCTCTCATTTCGTCACCATACATACGTGTTTACGGGGATAGCGTCTAAGGCGTTCTGAATAACCTTCTCGCCACCTGTTTCCCAAACCCTTGTGACTCCTAACTCCGTGAACTGTTTCAATCCTTCTCTCGAATCGCTCTCATAAACCGCTTTGGCAAGGTCATATATCTCGAACTCATAACGAGTTACAAAGGTATCAATCTCATCCTCTGTCGGCTTATCATCTTCCTTCCACCAAAAATGGTTTATAGCAAGACGCTTCGCTCTCTCAAGCATGATTTCAAGCTCATCATCTGTCAGTGTATCCACACCTAGAATTTTTCTAAAAGTCACAATGTTCATACCGACTCCTTATCAGCCACTAGGATTCTCGTTAGGGAAGTCCTCTGACAGACCTGTAATCTTAGCGGAAAGCCACTCACAGCAGTGGTCGAGACCAACTTGACCGAATACCATGAAGTCTGTTCCTGCACCTGTCTTAGCAAGTTCCTCAAGGAAGAAGTTACCCTTCTGAGGTACAGGCTGATATACAGGGTGCATGATACGAGGGTCAAATACAAGTGCTGTTCCAACAGGAACAGTAGGCATAAGCTTAACAGCTACAGCACCAAAAGGTGTAAGAACTGTCTGTACCTTAATACCGTTGATGTCCCTCTCTCTAGGAACTTGAGTCATGCCGTTCTTCTGAGCGTCATAATCAAGCTGTGCGAGATGGATAGCAGGCATACCAACTACGATATTGGAAATGTCGCCACCTGCGGAAGCGATAGCCATAAGAGCCTTAGAAATAAGGTCTCTGCACATCTCTCTTCCACCTGCGTCAATATCGTTAGTTGTAATGGCTGTAAGGATACCTCTTGACTTATTAACTTCGGTATCGTTTGTAGCACGGTTGTAAGCACCATTAAGGAATGTGTACTCAATATCCTGTGCAATCTTAGCCATTGCTCTCTGAATTTGGAAATTCAGCTCGGACTGAGGGTTAGCAAGCTGAGAAGCAATGTTAACTCCACTCATCTGTCCCATGTTTGACTCTTTAGCGTAAGATACAGATACTCTCTCTTGGAAAATCTGTGTTACATTGATAAGCTGACTTCTTGTGTGTACAACTGCCTCGGGTGCTGTCAGTGAAGCACTCTCTGAAATTGCAGGCTGTGAACCTGTAATGGCGTTGTAATACTGTCCTGTCACGAATTCAACGTGATTAACAGTTCTTGGATTCGCACCAATCATGGTTGAGAAAGGTGTCTCTTCAACGCCCTTTCTGAACAGCAAACCACTAAAATTGGGTGTTCCAAAACTCATAGCTGTTGCCATCGTTCATTTCCTCCTTTTTAGTTTTGGACGACTGCATTAGCCATCAATTGTGCGGAGATAGCACCTGCAATATCGCCCGAAGCAAGTTTTTCATTGTACTGCTTTTCATAATCAATTTGTCCATCACCATTACCCGACTTAGGTATTGGCATCTTTGCGTACAAATCCGCAGTTACCTTTTCCTCAACTTCCTTCTTTTGTGCCTGCATGAAAGAATTGATACTTGTTGTTACTGTATCCATGTCTCCCTCAAGTTCTGCCTGTGCAATCTTCTCGGCAAGTTCCTCGGGCATGTTCATGGACATATAACGCTTAGTAGCTTTGTTAAGGGCTACTTCTTTACGAAGTTCTGCAAGTTCTTTCTTGAACTCATCTGTCTCTTCGGCTTTCTGTTGCGCTCTTAACTCTTCTTCTGTCATCTTGGCGTTAAGTTGCTTCTTTAAACTTGCGTTTTCGGAAGCAAGTGAGTCATTAGCTTTCTTGATTCTTCTATTGTCTACCTTGATTTCGGCATACATCTTCATCAAGTCTGCAAGTGTTGGTGTTTCTGCACCTTCTACAGGGGTTTCAACCTTTGGCTCTTGTACGTTTGGCTGTTCCTGT
>JAZRAY010000071.1:0-3571 GCA_045634805.1 Succinivibrio sp.
CTTTGACCCGTCAGCAGGTAAGAGAAATTCTTGATAAATATGCTAACAGCGGCAGAGGTTTTAACAAAGCAATTAATCAGACGACCTATGAAGAACAGCAGATGGCCTATAATACTCGCTTCATGAGTAAGAAGAATGCCCTGAAGCGAGATCTAACCAATGCACATAACAGAACCATCAAGACAAAGTCATACAAAACCAACTTTGCCCATACTCTTGATCTGCTGTCACTAAAATCATCTCTAAGCAAGGTCGGAAACACACGTAGCCAGATGATTAAGGGGGTTAATGCTGAAAACAACAGAGTAGCTGACCATACTTCCTTATGTAACAGTTATAAGAATTATTTCACTCAGGCATTATCTCTTCTGACTGAAGGTAAAAATGAAAGTGAAAGTTTCCGTTTATGCGGCCAGACAGTAAAACTGATAAAAGAGGCTGACGGAAATGTGTCTGCTCAGGTAGGAGAAGGAGCAACCGTCACCAAGATCAATCTCGGACATGATGCACCTTCCCTAGTAAACTTACTTATGGGTCAGATTGCAATTGATCAGGAATATCTTGGTTCAACAAACGTCAAAAACCTCCTCAATCAGGTATATGACAAAGATCTGGAAGGAACTCTTACAGCTGCAGACCGCTCAAGTCTGACAAGACAGTTTGCAACCATCATTTTAGCCATGAGGGCAACCGATCTTAACTTTGAGGCTGTATGCAGAGGCAATTACAATACCGGACTTCTGGTTGAAGTTGCAGAACATGCACTTGAGGGGAATATAACTACCGCAGAGCAGGTAGAACGCTTCCATGCAGAGCTGGTAAAAAACAACAGCGGTCTTACCGAGGAAATGAAGGCTATGCTGGCAGATGTAGCCAACATTCCTTTAAAAGCTGACAGAGATGAACAGTTATTTGATGTTAAAGCTCCTATCGTTGGTGAGATTAACGAAATCGCTCAGGAAATAAAGGTTGAAGCTCCTCTTGAGAACCGTACCGTTCCTGTTAAAGAAATCAAGAATTTCGTAGCTGATCTGGTTTTCTCCGATGACACCATGGTGGCAGATGTTGTTATCAACCGTCCGGGAGAGACCATGCGCAACATTCTCACAGAAGATAAGAATATCCACGCCTTTGCCGAGATTATGAAGAATCCGGAGGTACTTCAGGAAGTATCTTCAACAGAGGTTGTTCCTGTACTTAAGGACGGATTCCAGAAAATTAGAGACATTCTGCTTCCTCTTTTTGCTGCAGCAGAGGGTAAAACCATCGAACAGGCATTAAATGATCCGCAATACCTGCAGAAGTTCTCGGCTTTTCTGAAGAATCAGGAAAAACTCCCCGGAATTGAGCTTTCAAAGTTCGACAACATTATTCAGAACATGGCAAATCGTGGCTGTGAGAACATTCAGACTTTCATCAACAAGGTATTCAAGACTGGAGTACAGGATCTGAATGCTCAGGGCGGTATCACCACCGAACCATACAAGAATAAGACCGCAGAACAGATTAAGACCGAGCTTGATGCAAAGAGTCTGAACAAGATCCTCGATGATGCATCTACAGATGCCACTGTACCAGGACAGGTCGGTCTGTTCAAACAGGTTTTAAGTGAATACTTTGTTAATATGTCAAAGGCTGACAAGCGATCATCCTTCGCCGCAGCACTGCGTTATGCTGATACCTTTGAATTTAAGGACAAACAGGGAAAGGCCTTAGAGGGAGATGCTCTAAACAGTGCCAAGAATGCTGCCCTGAATAAATATACCGGAGCAATTCTTAAGGGAACCAGTCCGCTTCTGCAGAAAATGATGCAGGGCCTGCCTAAGTCGGTTATGGGTGAATTTGCCGACGCTCTTGATGATATGAAATCAAGTCTGGCACCTATACCACGTAAAATTGTTCAGGCTCACATGATGAAAATGATCAAGGAGTCTAACGGAAAGATAGTTGATATAAGTGTAGATAAATCTCTGGGAGCAGCTTCTGTTGGTGAAGCATTCCTCTGTCATATAAGAGTCAAGAATGCAGAAGGCAAAACTGAGAACAAACCTTATGTAATTAAGCTGATGAGACATGATGCCGAGCAGAGAGTAAACCGTGAAGCGGAAATATTCACTTCAGCAGCGGCAAAGATTGGTCCAGGTATGCTCAAGACCTGGCAGGGACAGCTTGAGCAGTACATGACGGAATTTGATTTCACCAGAGAAGCACAGAACACTAATGAAGGAGCAGAAATCTACAATATCAAAGGCAATAAGAATCACCCTGCCTATGCAATTGCACCTTATGTTGCAAGTATGCAGGTAGCTGCGGATGTTGTTCCACCTTCAAAGAATGCCCTGGTGATAACCATGGCTCAAGGTCAGACTGTTGATAAGTTTTTCAAGAAAACCACAAAAGATATTCAGACTGCGGTATCCTCACTGTTCCAGCGAGATCCTGCAACCAACAAGGTTTTATGGGATAAGAACACCAAGAAACCTATTTTGAAGGAGAAATTCTCCACTTCATCTCCAAGCATGATCCATCGAGATGTATCTCTGCAGTACGTAACGCTGAAGAATGCCCACTCCAAGATTCTGCAGGCAGCCCGTCAATGGTTCAGTGAAGCTGTGCTTGGAAGCGGTAAGTTCCATGGTGACTGCCATGCCGGTAATATCATGATTTCCGGTGGTGAGGCGACTTTCATTGATTTTGGAAACCTGTACAAACTGGGCACAAAACCAGCACTGAATGCAGAGGGCAAAGCCATTACAGACCAGAATAATCAGCCGGTTATGATTGATGAACGCAATGAACTTCTGCGACTGATCATTGGTTCAACTCTGCGTCGTAAAGACTTCTTTATGAAGGGCTTTGAAAATCTCCTGTCTCCAGCAGGAAAAGCAGCTTTGGAAGCTAATCGAGACAAGGCAGAAGCAATTGTTGAATCTCTTATGTCAAAAGGAGCCTTCTCCTTTGATGTCTGCTACCGATTACAGGGAGCTATTTCAGAACTGCAGAAACTTGGACTGGAACTGCCACCACAGATTAACTGCTTTATTCAGTCAATGATGCGTCTGCAGAACACTGTTGCCGAGATGAACACCATCTTGAATCAGAGCAGGACGATTATAGAAACCGCAGGTAATATCGAGCTTGATCCAGACAAGGCACCAACCGATGAATGCGATATTTTAGGAAAGATGGAGTATCTAAGCCTGACAAAAGCAGGAAAAGAGCTGGTACAAAGTGATGAAGATGATGATGAAATGGTTCCTTCATTCCAAAATGAGATATTTAAATTCTGCAGCGAGGGAAACCTGCGTCCAGGCGGTGAATACTACAATACTGTAAAAAATCGCATTGTAACAGCAGAAGATCCGGTACAGGCTGTAGAGGAACTCATAGCAACAGCCATAACCAGACTGGATCCGGATCACAGTGATCTGGATAAGGGTACAAAAGACTCATTAGAAGAAATTATCAGTGAATTCAAGACAGTAATGCTTCTAAATCCTGATGAGGCTGAAAAAGAAAATGCAATAAACAGATTTGTAAAAGTCTTCTGCAGCAATATAAGTGGTACTCT
>JAZRAY010000072.1:0-7344 GCA_045634805.1 Succinivibrio sp.
AAAAGGTTTGGTAAATATGGAAAGTTCTGGGGCTGTTCTGGTTACGGCCTTGAAATGGATAGATGTGAGAACACGAGGCCATTATAAGAGTAAGAAAAGCCCCCTCTGTTTACGTAGAATCGCAAACATCGAGACACTAACTTCGAACGTTTTTACTTTCTCCTGTAGATTTGATTGAGATTAAATAGAGATTTTGGTCAGATATAAAAAAAGAGGCGTAAGCCTCTTTCTTAGTTTATATGAATTGATTTTACTGGTTAGCAGCGTTGCCAAACCACTTCTGATAAATCTTGTCGTAGGTGCCGTTGTCACGGATCTTCTTAAGACCAGATGCAATCATATCGGTAAGATCATTTCTGTCCTTTGAGGTAACGATACCGTACTGTTCAACGGTAAGCTGCTCTGGGATCATAATCAGATTCTCATTCTTGGTGGTTGCAAGGTAGTATTCGATAACAGGCTTGTCGGTAACAACTGCGCTGCATGAGCCCTTTTCAAGCTCTAAGAATGCTTCAGCGGTGCTGTTGAACTGAGTTACCTGAGTGTTCTCTACCTTTTCAGCATACATAGCACCAGAGGTACCTAACTGAGCACAGATTGTCTTGCCCTTCAGATCATCCTTTGACTTGATATCTGCACTGTTAGCCTTGGTTATAAGAATACCTAAACCTGCATCATAGTATGGCTCTGAGAAGTTAACCTTCTGAGCTCTTTCTGGGGTAATGGTGAAACCTGAAATAGCAATATCAACCTGCTTGGTGATAATTGCTGGGATCTGACCGTCAAATGACATGCTTGAAACATTCATCTTGTAGCCTTCAGCTTCGCCGATAGCATTGATGATGTCGATGTCAAAACCGATCAGAGTTGATGTTCCCTTATCAACAAACTCAAATGGAGCGAAGGTTGGTTCGGTAACAACATTAAGAGTTTTCTCTGCGCTGACTGCGTTTGCGCTGTATGATGATAATGCCAGTAGACCTAGCAGACATAAAGATTTGTAGAATTTCATATATCCTCCAGTTATGTTTTGTTTAGTTTACATTTGGAGAATTAAAAGTTCATAAATATTCATATATAAGGGAAAAATGCACTGAATAAGATCAAAAAGCCACACATTTGTGTGGCTTTTCGTGAAAACAGAGGGCCTATTCGAACCATTTATGGTAGATTTCCTTGAAGTAAGGTGTTGTCTTAACCTTTTCCAGTGCCTTTGATATTCTCTCGGAGATATCTGGGCGGTTCTTGGAGGTCATAATTCCAAACTGAGCAAAAGTCAGTTTGCGTCCTAAGCGGTAGAACTTATCTCTGTCTGGGCTTACTTTCAGGTAGTACTGCAGAATTGGTTCATTGGTAATAACACCGTCGCATTTACCTTCATTTGCAGCCTCAAACAGTTTTCTCTCAGAGTCTAAAGACAGAACCTTGATATCTGACATTCCAAGTGCATATGCCTCGCAGGTTGATGAGGTCTTTGCGCAGATGGTTACGTCATGAAGATCGGAGTCTCGTTTGAATTCATTCTGATATTTCTTGTTCAGAAGAATATCCAGACCGGTATCGAAATAAGGTCCGACGAAATCCCAGATCTGAGCACGTTCCTCGGTGATGGTAATCATGGAAATTGCACAGTCAACCTGTTCTACAAGAACATCGGCGAACATGGCATCAAAAGGCATGTCATGGAATTTAACACTCTTGTAGCCGGCCTCTTTTGCAACCGCTTTTATCAGGTCAATATCGTAACCAATATAATCATGAGTCTTCGGATCAATAATTACAAAAGGTTCACTACTTGCCTCTATTCCTACTACAAGCTCATCCCCATCAGCGTAGGCATTAAAAGAAAAAGCCATTGCCAAAGCCAAAGCAATGCTTCTGATTTTGTTCATAGCAACTCCGAGATTTTTCACCGCTAAGTTAAATATAGGTAATAGAAATGTAAGTAACAAAAAAAATTTGGCAAGAAACGCGTGAAATATGAGAAATTTGTGTGAAACTTTGCTAAAAATCAAATTAAGAAAAAGAGAGTCTTGCGACTCTCAGAAATTTTCGTTTGCGAATTATTATTTTTTCTAGCCGAACCATTTTTTATAGAGCTTGCTGTATTCTCCGTTTTTCTCTATTTTCTTCAGGCCGGATTCAATTTTATCTCTAAGCTCTGGTCTGAGCTTTGAGGTCATGATTCCGAATTCCTCAGATGTAAGATTCTTCTCGAACTTATAGTACTTTCCTGGGTGCTGTTTCAGAAGCTCGTAATCAATAAATGGGGCATCAGATATAAGAAGGTCACACTTCTTATTTTCGACGGCATCAAAGCTATCTTTCTCGGATGCAAACTTCAGAACTTCAGAACCATCGCGAGTATTGGCATAATCTTCACAGGTTGTACCTGAAACCACACAGATTTTCTTTCCCTTCAGATCAAAGCTGTTTTTGATTTTATCCTGATATTCATTTGGAATCAGAGCATTCAGACCGGCATTGTAGTAAGGACCTACAAAATCAACAATCTGAGCGCGTTCCTCGGTCATGGAAATGCAGGAGATGGCAACATCAACCTGTTCAGTCAGTACGGAAGGAAGAAGGGCGTCAAATGGCATATTGGAAAACTCAACATTAAGTCCGTTTTCCTTGGCAATAGCCCTCAGAAGATCAATCTCAAAGCCCTCAAGCTTTTCTGATTTATCAACATAAACGAATGGAGCTCTCGATGCTTCAACCCCCACCACTAATTTCCCCTCATCAGCGGAGCAGGTTATTGATAAAGCACAGCCTATTATTATTGAAATCTTTTTGAGTAAGCTCATAGAAAATTCCATCTGTCTGGTTTGTACAATATCTTGAGTATATCTAATTAACGGCATATACATGCAAAGATAAAGGTAAATTTGTAAGCTGATTCAATATTCGGTAGGGAAAATATAGGAATGCATCAAAAAAAACAAAATAAAGCCCCAACACCAGGTCAGGGCTTAAGTTTTTTGTCAAATGTAACTATTTGTAGGAACCTTCAAACCATTTCTTGTATATCTTGTCGTATACGCCGTTGTTTCTGATTTTCTTAAGTCCCTCTGCAATGATGTCGCTTATTTCAGTTTTGTTTTTGGAGGTGACAATTCCATACTGTTCGAAGGTGAGCTTATCCTTTAAAATGGCTGTCTTGTCATCATGAGTTCTGACGTGATAATACTCAAGCACAGGCTTGTCGATAATAATCGCATCGCATTCGCCCTTATCAATAGCCATGAAGGTTTCAATCTCAGTCAGATAATTCTTGGTTTTTGCATTCTTAATGTTTTCCGCAAAATACGAACCTGTGGTTCCGCTTCTGGAGCAGATTGTTCTTCCCTGAAGATCATAGCTGCTGTGAATGTCTTTTAGCAGATCTGTTCTAACCAGAACTCCCAGACCTGAATCATAGTAAGGCTCAAGCTTTACAATCTGGGCTCGTTCCTCGGTTATTGAATATGCGGAGATAGCAACATCAACCTGTTCTGTAAGAATTGATGGCAGCAGGGCATCAAAAGGCATATTGGATATTTCCACCTTGAATCCCTGTTCTTTTGCTATGGCGTTGATGATATCAACATCAAAGCCGATAACCTCTGATGAGCCTTTTTCCTTGAAATCAAAAGGACCAAAGGAAGCTTCAAGACCTACTTTCAGTGTTTTGGACTCAAGTGCAAAACAGGAGGCAGAAAAAAGTGCTAATGCCAGTAGCGAAGCTTTTTTTATTATTTTCATTAAGGTGCTCCTTCCGATAACAAATTTCAGAACATTTTTTTATCACATATTTAGAATATAATTCTTTTTGCGCATATATCCTTTCGATATTTTGCAATTATGAGAAGTGTACATAGGAAAAAAATGCATTTTATTCACGAAGTAACAGAATCGTTTACACACCTTAAAATTATCGTTCAGAACTATTTCAAAACAGGAACTCTTCGAAAGAAGAATATTGTTAATGAAGGTGAGCTTACCTTCAGATGTGCAGGCAGGGGAGACCTTGAGAAGATTGTTGCTCTGCACAACACTCTTTTTCCACGTCCGTTTCTAGACTGGCTTTTACTTCTTTATAAACTCAGAGCATCTGATCTTATCAGTGTGGCTGTGAACAAGAGCGGTGAGATTGTGGCTTATGATATCTATATGTTTGAGCCTTCCGAGATGAAGGAAAATATTCTGCATGAGCTGTATATAGGTGTTCATCCTGACTATCAGAATCAGGGTATCGCAGGTAAGCTTCGAAGATATTCAGCGGACTGCTATGATGGGGGAAAGGTTGACGGTCTTTCAACCCTGGCTCCTTTCTCAAATGTAAAGGCACTTCGTTCTGCTCAGAAGGCTGGCTATGCCATCACCAAAGCCAGTGCTAAACCTGCTGCATATTATCTTTTCAGATATCTGAAAAAAGCCTGAGCTTAATCTGTGGCTCTAAACACAGAGTCACAGTAGTCTGATTACTTCGTTTTGTTTTTGTCGCAGATGGTGCCACCCCATTTGGCGAGATTCTCCATAATAGGAACCAGTGTCTTTCCTTTTTCGGTCAGTGAGTATTCGACCTTTGGCGGAATAACGGGAAAGATTTCTCTTTTTACAATTCCATCGGCTTCAAGCTCTCTGATACTCTGAGTGAACATCTTGTTGGAAATGCCTGTAAGAGAGTGCTGCAGAGCAGATGATCTCATTGCTCCGTTGCGCAGATGGAATATCAGAAGACTTTTCCATTTTCCTCCGATTACATCCATTGCCAGCTCAAGAGAACACAGATACTTCTTTCCCTTGTACAAAAATTCCTTGCAGCATTTTCCTTCAGATGTCATAAAGATGCCTTTTTCTGGTTATTACTCTCTTTTGGGAAAGTATAAACTTTAAAGAAGATGTATTCCAGTAATTCTCCTATGTAAAAGTTATCTTGTGATAATAATTATTGATTTTTATAAAAATATAATAATATAAAACAATAAGATACACTTTTTAGTTATTACTGTACTAAAACGTATGTACTTCCAAATATGATTATTAAAATCTATTCTATCTGTACTTCTTGAGTATCAAAAGATGAAGTCTTTTTTAGTGCTACAGTCTTTGTCGATTGATGGTGTTCTGCTGCAGGCTGATATCATCTCAGTTATATATAAATCAGAATATTACACTTGTTCTTGTTTTTATTAGTCATCAAAGAATACGTGTATTTCTCTGATTAGCCGGTATCAGTCTGTTGCAGATTTAAGTTTAACTGCTGGTTATGATGAATTTTGTCATAACAGTTCAGGTGTTTTGGTCAAAAAGACAACACGGTTATCAGAACTGATTCTGTATAACGGTTATGATAAATAACACCTAAGGTTTTCTGAGAATTCCCTTTGGAATTTCTGATGCCGACACATGCTTTAAAAAGGAGTCTACATGTTTAATTTTGATTTGTACTTACCTACACGTCTGGTTTTCGGTAAAGGCAGAATCGATGATCTTCCTGATTTAACCAGAACCTATGGTTCAAAAATCCTTTTAACCTATGGCGGTGGAAGCATCAAGCGCAGTGGTATCTACGATAAAATCAAGGAGCTCTATAAGGGAGCAGAGATTTTTGAGTTAAGCGGTATTGAGCCTAATCCAAAGATTACCTCAATAAGAAAAGGTGTTGAGATTGCCAAGAAGGAAAAGGTTGATTTTATCCTGGCTGTAGGTGGCGGAAGTGTTCTTGATGCTTCAAAGAATATTGCTGCCGGTGCCTTCTATGATGGTGATCCATGGGATCTTGTTGTAGATTCATCAAAGGTTGGTAAAGCTCTGCCTTTATTCTCTGTATTAACCTTGTCTGCAACCGGTTCCGAGTACGACAATTCAGGTGTTATTACCAATGAGGATACTCATGAGAAGATGCCTATCTTCGGTAACCTATGGCCTGTAGCATCTATCTGTGATCCTACCTATACCTTCAGTGTTCCAGCTAATCAGACTGCAGCAGGTGCGGCTGACATCATGTCACACACCTTTGAGTCATATATTGTAAATCAGGGCAATACTCTAACCGACGGTATCTGTGAGGCAATGCTTAGAACCGTAATCAAGAACGCTCCTATCGCAATTGCTGAGCCTGATAATTATGAAGCCCGTGCAGAGCTGATGATGGCAAGCTCATTTGGCTGCTGCGGTCTTCTAAGCATAGGTCGTGAAGGTTCTCCTTGGGTATGTCATGGTCTTGAGCATGAGATTTCAGCTTTCTACGATATTACCCATGGTGTTGGTCTAGCTATCTTAACTCCTGTATGGATGAGATACAGCTTAAACGAGAGAACAGCTCCCCGCTTTGCAAACTACGGCGTAAATGTATTCGGACTCAATCCAAAGGATGATGTGATGACCAATGCCAGCAAGGCAATCGATCTTACCGCTGAGTTCTTCAAGAAGATCGGTCTGCCATCAAAGCTTTCTGAGGTTGGTATTGATGATACTCACTTTGAGGAGATGGCTGATCACGTTCGTAAGATCTGGTTTGGTGATTTCAAAGATGCAATCAGACCTCTTGAGCGCAATGATCTTCTGAATATTCTAAAGGGCTGTCTATAGTCGAGGTCACTATGCAGAAGATTTTACTTTTAAACGGCGGTAAGGCCTTTGGTAATTCAAAGGGCCAGCTTTCTCTGACACTGCACGAGACTGCTAAAAAGACACTTATCTCTTTAGGTAAGGACGTTCGTGAGTGTCAGATTGACAATGGCTATGTTCCATCAGAACAGGTTGAAAACTTTATGTGGGCAGATGCTGTAATCTGGCAGATGCCTGCCTGGTGGATGGGCGAGCCATGGATTGTAAAGAAGTATATTGATGAAGTCTTTACCGAAGGCGGTGGTCAGTTTTTAACTTCAGACGGCAGACATCGTACAGATCCTGCTCATGGCTACGGTACAGGCGGTCTTTTAAAGGATAAATCCTACATGTTCTCTGTAACCTGGAATGCCCCTATTGAGGCATTCACAGAGAAAGGTGAGTTCTTTGAGGAGCAGGGGCCAGATGGAGTATATTTCCATCTGCACAAGGCTATGCAGTTTGTCGGTATGAAAGGTCTTCCTACCTATATCTGCAATGATGTAATCAAAAATCCGAAGGTCGATGAGTACATATCAGGATATGAGGCTCATCTGAAAAAGGTCTTCGGTTAATCATCAGCTTATGCTAGGTCCTGTCAATGGAATGTTTTCAGGACCTATATCCTTAACAAAACTTCTGATTTCATTCTTAATCTCTTCTGTGTCTATAACTGACTTCTCTCCAAGACGGTTAAAGGTCTGTCTGTCTCTTAGAGAATAGTAGAGATCATCATCGTATTTTTTC
>JAZRAY010000073.1:0-1656 GCA_045634805.1 Succinivibrio sp.
ATGGCTACGATCCGACTTGTAGGATTCGATCACTTAGTCACTATTCAGTATCAGCGCCTTTGGTGGCGTTTTTGAAATAGTTATGGATTTCCTCGATATAGAGCTGGCCCATCTTACTTAAGATCTGGTTCTTTTTAACTATATAGCCGATATCCATAACATCATCCTCACTCTCATCAGGCTTGTAAGGTACAGCGATATAATCATCACCGTTTAAAGCCTCACAGATAATACCTGAACACAGAGTAAAGCCGTTTAAGCCTCTCATAAGATTCAGCATGGAAGCTCTGTCGTTAACCTTGACGGTACGGATATAGCTTTTGGTTGAAAAGATTTCCTCAGCAAAGTAGAAGGAGCTGTTATCTCCCTGCTCAAAGGACAGACATGGATAGTCTGATAAATCCTTAAACTCGATATATTCTCTTGAGGCTAAAGGATGGTCCTTGTACAGATACACAAAGGTTCTGCAGTCGATGATATGATGAAATTCAAGATCTGCTGAATTCAAAAGCTTGGTAATAATATTCTTATTAAAGCTTGAAAGATAAAGAATACCGATTTCACTCTTCTGAGTGCTTACATCATCGATAACTTCCTTGGTCTTGGTCTCTCTGATAGCAAAGTCATACTCGGCTGTATTGAACTTCTTGACCATCTCAACAAAGGACTTGGTGGCAAAGGAGTAATGCTGGGTTGAAACACCGAACTTCTTCTTTAAGGTTCCGTTCTTACCGAACTTATCAAGTAATGACTCATACTGGTGATATACCTGACGGGCATAGGCAATGAACTCAACGCCTTCGTTGGTAAGGGTTACACCACGACCTGAACGATAGAAAATTGTAATTGAAAACTCATCTTCAAGATCATGAATTGCATTTGAAAGAGATGGCTGAGAAACATAAAGGATCTGGGCTGCCTTGTTAAAGGAGCCGGTCTCAGCAATAGTCAGAACATAATGTAACTGAGTTAAAGTCATAAGTTTTCCTTTGTGCCAAAAGTCTTTTTCTCATTATTACATTAAGTGCACAACTACTCTATAGCCTGTATAAATTTTGCTTGATTTGCACAAAGACAAAGCAAAGAGAGGACTAATAGGTGTTAAGTTTGAATAACACCGTATCAAAAAAGACCTTTTTATCCGAGGTAAAGGAATAGCTGCGTAAAGTCTTGACCTGACGCACTGTAAGAACACACAAAAAGCACTGGTCTATCTGATTGAGCGTATTGATATTAAAGGAGAGTAAAGGTGTTCCGGTGGTTACCTTATCCCCTTTTCTGATTTTAAGGTCAAAGAGCTCTGATGGGTATTTCTGAGGATTAAGCCCGGCATTAAGTAAAAGCTCTACCTTACCGACCTCAATAATCAGAGCATTGTTCTTCTCTGATACCGCCTTTATCACACCGTCACAGGGAGCACGCAGTGTATCTGAGGTTGGAATCACCGCAACTGAAGGGCCGATGATGTTATTTGAGATAATCGAGTTTTTAATAAGATCAGATGGCAGAATATTTCCCTCAAAAGGAGATTTAATCCTTTTGACTGTCGGATAATCCAGAAAAGAAAACAGTTTGCCAATATTCTTGAACATAAAAAACTCAGTAATTACACCTTTAACAGATAGTATTGTAGCTTTTTTATGTATAAAAAAAATA
>JAZRAY010000074.1:0-2065 GCA_045634805.1 Succinivibrio sp.
AAAGAGTTCCTGCAGCTGAGCTGCCATATTGTCAGCAAAAATGACCTCAGTACCAAAGTGACCTGCATCTACAACACAGATACCTATATCATCAGCATGTCTTGCATCATGATACTTAAGATCACCTGTTATAAATACTTCTGCACCCATATCACATGCAGGCTGAATAAATTCTGAACCTGCACCTGTACATAATGCTACTTTATTTACGATTGCAGGTATCCTGCCTGCGACTCTGATATCATTTCTGCCGCAAATCTTTTCCACATCTCTGATAAACTCTGCAAACATCTTTGGACGTTCATAAACACCCCATCTGCCCATACCGCAGCCTGGATAAGCTTCGGATGGAACCATAGGCTGTATATCCTGAAGTCCTACAGCCTCAGCAAGATGCTGATTTGTGCCCATAAGAGCTGAATCAAATGATGTATGAGCTGAATACAATGTGATACCTGAACTGATAAGTCTGATGATCTGATTACCAATAATATCTCCAGCATCAACTTTTGAGAGCTTTCCAAAAATGAGAGGATGATGAGTGATTATCATATCTACATCCTTATCGATAGCCTCATCCACAACACTGTCACTGATTTCGAGACATGTCATGACCCTTGAAACAGGTCTGTCCAGGCCAAGGCTGATCTGAAAACCACTGTTGTCCCATGGCTCCTGAAGAGCTTCTGGTGATATTTTTTCTATTGCATCGAGTATATCTTTAACTTTTAACATTTTGGGCCTCCTGCAGGATGCGGTTTATATATCCTGTTTTCTGCTCAATTTCTCTAAGCTGATCTGCAGATGATTCTGACTGACCTTTGCTTTTGATAGACTCAGCTATATACTCAGTCACAGCTATACGTCTGTTTAGATACTCAATAACAGTATTATTTACATCTGTCAGATAGAGAGCAGGAATATCGAAATAGAAATCAGAAGGAATATCCATTTTGTCCTTAAGGCGGGACGCCTCGTCAATAGCAGAATATTCTGCAGGTGTTATTTCTGATACAGCTTTTACTGTGATAATTTCACTGTACTTGTCTACTTCTTTGACAACCTGTTCTTTTGTTATAACAAAACCGTCCAGTTCCTCAAGCCAGCTTCTGAGAACATCAGAATTGTTGCGGGGCTGAAGGATCATCTTTTTGAAAAGCTTTGTCTTGTGCATCTCAGCTAAGAGTATGTTTTTAATAAGTATGCCCCCCATGCCTGCGATTATGACAGTATCTGCCTCCCCAGGCTGGAGAACTTCTATGCCGCTTCCAAGTCTCATATCAAAAATCTTGTCTGGAGCATATTTAGTGATGCTTTCCTGTGCCTTTTCTAAAGGACCTGCATTGATGTCCCCTAAAATAGCATGTCTGCATCTGTTGTTTATAGTAAGCCAGATAGGTATATAACCGTGGTCTGTTCCGATATCTGCAACAACATCATCTGGACCAACCTGATCTGCTATGGCCTGCATGCGGTCTGAAAGCGTGAGTTTCATAGCATATACCTTACTTTACTCAAGATAATCCTTGAGCTTTTTGCTTCTGCTAGGGTGTCTGAGCTTTCTCAGAGCCTTAGCTTCGATCTGTCTGATTCTTTCTCTTGTTACGTCAAACTGACGGCCAACTTCTTCGAGAGTACGTGCGCGGCCATCTTCTAAACCGAATCTCAGCTTGAGTACCTTCTGTTCTCTTTCAGTAAGTGTATCGAGAACTTCTACGAGCTGTTCCTTAAGCATAGAGAATGCTGCAGCTTCAGCTGGTGCCGGTACATCGTCATCCGGGATAAAGTCGCCAAGATGGCTGTCTTCCTCCTCGCCTATGGGTGTTTCAAGTGAAACAGGCTCCTGAGCAATCTTCATAATTTCGCGTACCTTTTCGGGCGACATATTAAGTCCCTTTGCGATTTCTTCTGCAGTAGGTTCACGACCTAATTCCTGCAAAAGTTGACGCGATACGCGGATAAGCTTGTTGATTGTTGCAACCATATGAACGGGGATACGGATTGTACGCGCCTGGTGAGCAATCGCACGTGTAATAGCCTGACGAATCCACCATGTTGCATATGT
>JAZRAY010000075.1:0-3392 GCA_045634805.1 Succinivibrio sp.
AAATAAATTTAAAAATATTTATCAAAAGTAACAAATGGAAATTTTAACCATGAAAAAATATTATATGTTTTAACTGTTCCTGCAATTGCAAAGCGCTACAGCTTTTCTGCAGATGATGTGGAAACCATCAATATCTGGTGTCAGGAAGCCAATATTCACTGGGGTATTGATGAGGCTGATGCCAAAAAGGATTCAGGTGTTGCCTCTATTCCTTGGACCTTTGAGCAGGGCCTTTTCAGAATGGTAAAGGGCTATCTTCTGGGAGATACCGATGAAGCCTTACCGGTCTATACCGAGATTGAAGGTTCTGATGCTCAGGTTTTAGGTCGATTCTGCAGTTTTGTTGAGAACCTGAGACATTTAAGAGATGAGTTTATTCTTCCTGAAGAGTCTGCATCCTCAAATGATGGTCTTATTGAGGTCAGCAAGAATCTTAAGGAGTGGAGTGAAACTCTTGAAACACAGATTTTTGAAAGATTCTTCTATGACGGTAATGATCCTAAGGCTCATGAAAGTGATACCTACCGTGAATGTAGTGCCATCAAGGTTCTTTGTGACGGTGTAAGTGAGGTTGTTGAAAGATTAAGAGAAGACAATCAGAGTATGAATCCACAAAGCTCTGATCTAAAGATTGCCTTACCTGTGTTCAGAAGCATGCTTTCTGATAAGCTTTCAAAATCAAATGAGGCTGATACCTTCAAGGGCAGCAGGGTTATCTTCTGTTCAATGATCCCGATGCGAGCCATTCCGTTTAAGCATATCTTTATTCTGGGTATGGATGATATCAGCTTCCCAAGACAGGATAAGATCCCTGCCTTTAATCTTGTGGGAGTAAAAGGTCTTTTCAGACGAGGCGACCGTTCACGCAGCATTGATGATCGCTACTGTTTTATGGAGGCAATTCTCTCTGCAAGAGAATCTCTTTATATCTCCTATGTAGGCAGAAGTCCAATTGATAACAAGGATAGAAACCGCTCTACAGTACTTGAGGATCTGTTTGACTATATCTGTGATGTTTTCACTGTAAAGGGAGTTGGACAGAATAGAGGTGCAGATGAAAGTGAGGAGAAGATAGAGCAGGAGATTAACGAGGCTCTAAAGAGAAGACTTATAAGACAGGATACCTTATCCTCCTTCAATCCAAAGAATTATGTTTTACAAAAGGGCGATGATCTTACCCTAAGACATATTCCATCCTTTGATAGAAACAGCTTTGTATCCGAGTTCTATTCAAAGGGTGATGAGGGAGAAGAGAGACAGTATCTTGGAAACAGAGGAATTGATTATTTCAGGGTTGAGCTTGAGAATAAGATTACCTTCAATGCCTCTGAGCTTAAAAAATGGTTCAGCGATCCTGCTGGTGCCTTTTTAAAGCAGAATCTTGAGATAAGACTTCCTGATGAAAACACAGCTGTACTCAGTGATGATGAGTCCTTCTCCATTGATGGCTTTCATAAAAGCGGTCTTCTTCAGGAGCTTGAGGGCTTAGAGCCTGATAAGGCTGAAAGCTATCTTGAAAGTCAGTCTCAAAGCGGACGTCTTCCCTATGGTGTGCTATCTGAGGGCTTAAAGCTTAAGCTTATTGAAAAGAACAACGCTCTATCAAAATCTCTTGGTGAGGTTTTAGGTCAGAGAAATATCAGTGAGCATCAGTATCAGAGAACCTTTGAGGTTTCACTTTCTGAGTTTGATACTGTTTTAAATGAGCCATCCCTTAAGGATAAAAAGTTCAAGGTAGAGTTTTTTGGAAAGATTTCCTTCCCGAATATTCTTATAAACTATTTCTCTGATGGTGACTATACCTCAAACTTTATACTGAATGCGGTTTTAAACTCCTTTGCTCTGCATTATGCTGGGCTGCCATCTGCTGTTAATACAATCAGCAGAAGCGGCAAAATCATTACCTATGATGTGAAGCTTTTAGGGGATAGTGATTATCTTGATTCACTTTTCAGAAATCTTCTTTCAATAGCAGTTCTGGCAAAGCTGAGACCTCTGCCGGTTACACGGAAAATGCTGACTGTGGTTGGTAAAAAGGTCGACAGGAATGTCTTTTTTGATTATTCCTCCGAATGTAAGTATCTGTACGGAAGTATTGATTATCTGAGTGCTGAGCTTGGTGCCTTTTTAGATCTGGGACGCAGTGAGGATGATGTATCAGCTGTGCTTGGTCCTCTGGCGCTTTATGACATTATAAGAGGCTGTCAGGAAGGCTCAGATGAAAGGAAAGCGGATAAGGCTCCGGCAAAAAAGTCAAAGAAAACAGCAGATAAAGGTGAAGATTAGGATTGGGAGTACAGCATGAATAACAATGAATTAAAAGTCGGTACCTTTAATCTTAACTGTTCTTCACTGATTGAAGCCAGTGCCGGAACCGGTAAGACCTATACCATTACCTATCTGGTGCTGCGTCTGCTTTTAGGCTCCAAGGGCTTTGATGAGAATAACTCTGAAGTTAAGTATGATTATGGCTATCATGGGGGACCTCTTGAGCTTAAGAATATTCTGGTGGTTACCTTCACCAAGGCTGCAGCATCTGATCTTAAGGCCAGAATCCGTGAGAAGATCGTAAGGGCACGTATTGCCTTTGAAAAGATAGCAAGGAAGGGCATTGAGATTCTTGATTCTCTTGAGCTTGAGTCTCAGATGAAATCTCTGATTCTTGAGATGGTACAGACCAACGGCTTTAAGGCACGAGACTGTGCTCTGATTCTTTTAAATGCCGAACGCTCCATTGATGATGCTCCTATCTGTACCATTCATTCCTTCTGTACCAGTGCTCTGCATAAGATTTATACCTTTGAGGCCGGTGAGGCTTTTGATGTTGAGCTTTGTGAGGATATCTCAGAGCAGTCTTTAGAAGCTAAGAACAGAGTGTGGCGAGAGCTCTTCTATACAGGTGATAAAGACTCAAGACTTCTTGCTGCAGTTTTAGCAATAGATTCTGATGAGAAGCTTTTTGATAAGGTAAAAAACTGTCAGAAAAAGCTTGAGCTTGTAAGAAATACAGACAGCTCTGAGGGCTATTATGGCTATAACCTTCTTAATATGAAGCATCAGAGCAAGGGCGATATCAGAAAGTCTATTGAGAAAATACTTAAAACTGTAAGAGATTATCTTGATGATTTTCATGTGTTTTCTGAAAGGATCTGCAATGTATTCAATGAGTATGAGGTTATTACTCAGAATGATGAACCAGGAGCCTTATTTCAGAAAATAAAAGGAGCAGCTCCTAAATTTAAAAACGACTCAAGGGCTGCCTACAGATTTTTAAGGGATATTGTTAAAGCTGCAGACAAGTCTGAGCGAGAGGTTGTTTTTTTACATGGAGAAATCTCTTACGATAAGGATTTCACCTCCATAAGCAGACAGACAGATCGTACTGCATACCC
>JAZRAY010000076.1:0-2747 GCA_045634805.1 Succinivibrio sp.
GTAAGGTAAGATTCTTCGAGGGCAACTACACCGAGTATGAGGCATGGAAGAAGGCAAATCTTGGTGAAGAAGCTCAGCCACACAGACTTAAGTTCAAGAAGGTTACCAAGTAACAGCCTCTTGGATTTCAGTAGATAAAAAACGTCAGTTAGTTATAACTGACGTTTTTAATGTTACCTTTGTGAGAAACTAGAAGTCGTAGTTATCTACGTTATCCTTTGTAACAATCAGAGGATCATCAAAAATGAGGGTATTTCCATCAAATCTTGGAGCACCAAATTCTGGTAGAGCAAAACCAGGTTTAATCTCATCACGTCTGCCATCAGCAATCATCTTTGCAAGAATTGTCTGAACTCTTGCTGCCTGAGCAGGATCCCACAGAATCAGCTCCTGTACGTAATCCTCTTTGAGGTACTCCTTTGTATCATCCGGAGTAGCGACTCCAACTACTGTAATTGCATTCTTAAGCTTCTTGTGTTTCAGAGATTTTCCGATACCAGGTGCACCTTCTGAACCTAAAGCAATAATTCCAACCAGATCCGGATGCTTCTTTATAAGAGATAAAGCAGTCTTTCCTGATACTCCTCTATTCTCGGAAATAGGCAGAATCTCTATCAGCTCCAGCTGAGGATAAGTCTCCTTCTGATGCTTAATTGCCGCCTGAGCCCACATATTATGAGAAGGAACAGTAAGAGAACCCACATATATGGCATAAGTTCCCTTTTTACCATTGGATAATTTTACGAATTCATCCATCAGGAGAATTCCGAACTTATCGTTGTCTATCATCTCAACATCAAAGTCGGCATTTACCTGTCTTGGAGACTCATGGGTAATTACAGTGATTCCATTCTTTTTGGCTGCCATGAAAGCTTTCTCAAGAGACTGAGCATCATTAGGAACAACTAAAAGAGCATTCACAGCATCTTTTATAAAGTCATTCACAATCTCAGCCTGTTTTTTATGACTTGCTATTGGAGCAGCCTTATAAACGCCTTTAGCGTCATTCTCTTCGGCACCAAGCATTATGCCCTGCTTATGTCTTTCAAACCATGGAGTATTTATCTTGCCGACACCAGCAAAAGTCAGTTCATCTGCTGATGCCTCACAGAAAACAGCAGAGGAACAAATAGTCAGAACTACAGCCAAAGCACTCAACAGAGTTTTAATTTTCATCTTGAGTCTCCAACAAATCCTTATTAATAAGCTACTTATAAGCATAGGATATAAAAAGAGACTCTGTATTGATTTACGGTAAATACAATCTACATTTACGAGCCTTCTCTCAAAAAAATCCCCTCACAAAGCAACTGTTTATTCAGGAGTATCAATATATCATCCAAAATAATTTCACTTAGATTCTATAAGGAATTTCATATTTCTAATTTATAAATAAGAAATATATGTTACAATAGATGTCTAATAAACTATTCTTTCTTCTTTTATTCTTATCAGAATATCAGTCCTAGCACTGTTATACAGTGCCATTTAAATACTAGTAAAAAAACAGTAATCAACTCTCAGGAGGTTAAGTTTGAGGAGAAAATATATTTCTATAGCAATGGCTTATGTGGGAATTGTGGTCGGTGCAGGTCTATCCTCCGGTCAGGATATCATGCAGTATTTTTTAAGCTACGGTACCCTGGGTATCATCGGTGTATTACTCTTGGCAATTCTTCACATTGTATTTGGTAAAATTATCATTACTATGGGATGTTATTTCAGATCCTCAAATCATCAGGAAGTCTTAGAGAAAATCACCCACCCTTTCATTAACAGGCTTATAGACTACTCTCTTATCATCTCCTGCTTCATTGTGGGCTTTGTGATGTTTGCCGGTGCCGGCTCCAATTTAAGTCAGCAGTTCGGACTGCCTTTCTGGGTTGGAACTCTTATCTGTGCAGTACTGACCATCGTGGTAGCCTTTCTTGATTTTCAGAAAATCACTCAGGTGTTAGGTGTTTTTACCCCTATCATCATTGTTATGATTCTGATTGTCTGTGGCTATACATTCATTGGTAAGTCCTACGACTTTAAGGCCTTAGATGAGATTGCAGCCACCATTGAATCACCAATGCCTAATGTCTGGATGGCAGTGGTCAACTACTATGCCCTATGTGCCATCTCAGCAGTATCCATGGCCTTTGTTTTAGGAGGCTCTGTACTTAGAATCGGTGTGGCAGAAAAAGGCGGTCTTTTAGGCGGAGCCATTATCGGTTTTATTATCAGTGCCGCAGCTATTACCATCTTTGCAAATATAGACAGCGTAAAAGATACAGATATTCCAATGCTTGAGATTGTTAAGAACATTCATCCTGCATTTGCCTTTGTCTATGCACTGACAATCTTTGCGCTTATCTTCAATACAGCATTCTCTCTGTTCTATGCCTTTGCCAAGAGATTTGCAGGAAGAAATGAAAAGAAGCTCAAGGCAATTCTGATTGTAAGCGTACTTATCGGTTTCGGCTTAAGCTTCTGCGGCTTTAGAACACTGGTTGCAGTTATGTACCCTATTCTTGGATATATCGGCATGCTGCTTTTGACCGTACTTGGTGTAACCTGGATTAAAGAGAAGAAAAACATTCTTACTGAAAAGCTCATCCGTAAAAAGATGATTAACCTTGCAGTGAAAAAATACGATGATGATCTCTACTATTCTCTAAGAGACAGACAGACCTTTAACCGTCTTGGAGAGAAGTCAGTTATAGACACAGAAGAGATTAAGAATGAAATCAGAAGTTTTGTTA
>JAZRAY010000077.1:0-4386 GCA_045634805.1 Succinivibrio sp.
CTCTGATGCCGGTTCTCCTCTGATCAATGATCCTGGTTACAGAGTAGTTACCATCTGTGCGGAGCAGGGGGTAAAGGTTGTACCTCTGCCAGGTCCTTGCGCGCTGATTACTGCTTTAGAGGCATCAGCACTTCCTACTGACAAGTTCATGTTCTGCGGTTTCTTCCCTGTAAAGGAGAAGGAGCTGACTGGTGTATTAGAGTCACTAAAAAGCGCTGACTATACTGCGGTTTTCTATGAGGCTCCAAGACGTATTGTTGATACCATGGAGCTGATGGCAAAAATCCTGCCCGAGCACGATGTAACTTTATGCCGTGAGATGACCAAGACCTTTGAGTCTTTCTACAGACTAAAGGCTAAGGATGCTCCAGCGTTTTTAAAGGCTGATCCCGACAGAACCAAGGGCGAATTTGTTGTTGCCATCGGTGCAGTAAAACAGGAATCATCTGAGATTGATCCTAAGATTGTATCTGCTATTGAAGAGCTTATTAAAACCTCTCCGGTAAAAACCGTAGCCAATGTTTTAGCCTCAATAACAGGTATTAAAAAGAACGACTTGTACAATCTGGCTCTAGAACTTAAAGACAAGTCGAACTAAAAGATATATAATATATATTGAGTCGACCAGACAATCGCTGCCACGCACGCGTGTTTAAGATCTTTATTCATACGGTCGTGGGGGAGGAAAGTCCGAGCTCCGAAGGACGAAGTGCCAGGTAACGCCTGGAGGGCGTGAGCCCATGACTAGTGCAACAGAGAACAGACCGCCATTTTTAATGGTAAGGGTGAAACGGCGAGGTAAGAGCTCACCGCTTTCATAGTAATATGAAAGGCACGGTAAACTCCACTTGGAGCAAGATCAAATAGGCTCTCTATAATCTGGTCCGGATTGAGAGCGGGTTGATTGCTTGAGCTAGAGAGCGATTTCTAGCCTAGAGGAATGATTGTCACTGCTATGCAGAACAGAACTCGGCTTACAGGTCGACTCACTTATCTAAATCCTGTAATCCACAATTCTCCCATCATCACTGCACTCTAATATTGCATTACTGTTTTTTTAACTAAGCCTGCTGTGCCTTATTCTGTAAGGCAATGAGCAAATATTATTTAAAATTGATAACTGGCTCTTTTCTTTATCTACCTGAATTTGTAAGCTAAATACAATTAGACAGGTATAAGGTTAATTGTATGGCAAGTGTTTCACTGCAGGAATCATCACAGGATAATCAGGTAAAGGTTCATTCAAAATACATGAACTATGGCGGTATAACCTCTAAAGCCATAGTCGGTCTTCTGATTATCTGGGCAGTCTTTCAGATTTATTTCACAACCTTTGGAGCTATCAGTGCAATAAATCTAAGAGCCTTCCACTGTCTGTTCCTGATGCTCTTTACCTTTCTGCTTTTTCCTGTAACCGGGAAAACTATAAAGGACAGACGATTTCCCTCTGTTCTGAATCTGCTTTTAATCGGTCTTAGCATCTTCTGTATTCTCTACCTTGTAATCAATTTCCCAAGAGTTGCCCGCAGTGGAGGAAGACTTAACACAACCGATCTCTATGTAGCTGGTATAGGTATCCTTCTGGTATTTGAAGCTTCAAGACGAGCCTGCGGTAATCTTGGAATTCTGGCTGCTATCTTTCTTGCCTATAACTGGTTTGGAGCCTATATTCCAGGAGCTTTGGGACATAATGGTCTGACCTTAAAAAGAATTCTCTCAACTCAGTTCTGGGGAACTCAGGGCATATTCGGTATCGGTATTGGTGTAAGTGCTACCTATATATTCCTCTTTGTCCTCTTTGGTTCATTCTTAAAGTACAGCGGTTTTTCAAAGTTTATCAATGATTTTTCTCTGGCTCTTGTAGGACAGACCCCAGGCGGCCCTGCCAAGGTTGCAGTTATGGCATCTGCTGCCATGGGTATGATTAACGGATCTGCCATTGCCAATGTTGCAACCACAGGAACTATTACCATTCCTCTGATGAAACAGACCGGCTATTCTAAAAACTTTGCCGGAGCTGTTGAAGCTGTGGCCTCAACAGGTGGTCAGTTCTGTCCTCCTATTATGGGAGCAGTTGGTTTTGTCATGGCTGAGTTTCTGAATATAAGTTATGTTTCGGTCATGATTGCAGCTGTAATTCCTGCTTTCCTCTATTATCTGGGATTACTATTTTCAGTTCATTTTGAGGCTAAAAAGAGAGGTCTTTCAGGCTTTTCAAAGGAGAATATTCCTAATGCTCTGACTGTAATTAAAGAGCAGGGCCATCTGTCTTTACCACTGTTTATTCTGATTACTCTGATGTGCTGCGGCTATACACCTTTATATTCAGCTGTGATTTCAATTGTGGCTACTGTTGCATCAAGCTATCTGCGTAAAGATACACGCATGAGCTTTGACAAGATAATTCTTGCTGTTGTAGAAGGATCAAAAGGTGCTATTTCGGTTGGTGTCTGCTGCGTAATTATCGGTATCATCATCGGAACTGTAACCCTGACAAGTCTTGGTCTTAACATGGGCTATGTAATCCTCTCAGTTGTCGATAATACCAATATTCTTCTGACCGGTTTTCTAACCATGCTGATGTCAGTTGTTCTGGGCATGGGAGTTCCTGGAGTTGCTGCCTATGTTATTGTTCAGGCTGTGGCAGTTCCTGTACTGATAAAGGTTGGAATTGTACCAATCTGTGCTCATCTGTTCTGTCTTGTATATGCCTGTTTGTCTAACATCACTCCTCCTGTTGCCATGAGCTGCTATGTTGCTGCCGGTATCTCTGGAGGCAATCAGCTTAAGACCGGTTTACTTGCCGTAAGACTAGGCCTTGTTGGCTTTTTAATCCCATTCTTCTTTTTAACCAATCCTGAACTTTTAATCGGTGTGGTTCCTGATGTGAAGATCTATGAATATATCTGGATTGCCTTTACTGCATCGGCCGGAACCGTAGCTCTTGCAGGAGGTCTGCAGAATTATCTTCTAAAGGAATGTAATATTTTTGAAAGAATGCTTCTGCTTATGACCTGTCCTCTGATGCTGTATCCTGGTCTAAGCTCAGATCTGATGGGTATCGCTTTTCTTGGAACTGTGATTGTTCTTCAGCGTTTCAATATCAGTAGCTCTATACTGAAACGCTCCTGATTTTCACTATCCTGGTCAGGTTAGAGGAAACAAGCTACTCGAATGAGATAGCAGCTTTGAGTCTGGCTCTTTCCAATGTTTCTATTACTGTTAAGCTTTCTTCTGAAAGCTCCTGTGCTTTTTTCGTATCACCAGAATCGATAATATTGGCAAAATCAGTGAATTCCTGACTCATTCGATGATTACACTTGGGAGTTTCGAATTCTTCTGTTATCGTTGCGCGAACTGATGCTCCAGATGCATCTCGTGTAGTAGAGGTATTTGTTTTGTCGACAAATTTTACCTTTATTTTTTCTATATTGTTTGGTTTGTTTTCGACAAGAATGTCTCCATCCTCACCCTGCATTGAGAGATAGCATCGACTGTCAGAGTCTTTTGCTCCAATACATACTGCATTAAAATCCTTGTACTTGAGAATCAGTATTCCTGAGGTATCTATTCCGTTAAATCCTATATTGGGAAAATAGTTAACATCATCAGGTCGTCCAAATAAAGACACGCAGTAATGGACATTGTAAATGTTGATGTCAAACAGCGCGCCTCCGTAATACTTTCTGTCAAAAGCGTGTTCTTCAACTCCGTTTCTGTAACTGTCATAGCGGCTTGAATACTGAGAATAATTGCCATTGAAGATTTTTATTTTTCCGATTTTTTTAAGCTGATTTTTTAGCGTAGAAAATGCAGGAGAATGAAGAATGGTGATTGCTTCAAATACGAATACGCCCTTCTTCTGCGCAAGATCAAAAAGTTCTTTTGCCTGACTGTAAAAGCCAGTTAAAGGTTTTTCCAGTATTACGTTCTTTCCAGTAAGAACTGCTTCTTTTGCGTACTGGTAATGAGCACTGTTTACCAGTCCGATATATACTGTGTCGGATGATGATTCTTCAAGGAGTTTTGTATAGTCTGTAAATACTTCTTCTATATTGTATTTATCTGCAAGCATTTCTGCCTTTTCTTTACTGTGAGGTCTTGCAAATATAGCTTTTGCCTGGGTATTTTCACTAAATTGAGTTGCATAAAGCGCATCTTCAATTATTTTTCCTGTTCCTATAAATGCAAGTTTCATCTGGGGCTCCTTTTTCTCTTTAATCGAATTATATCGTAGTTTTTTCTGAATGTTTTTGAGGAGTTACCTAAACAGTAATTTCAATCTGAATTGCATCTGGTCCAAGAATACAGCTTTCATAGTAGCCATCGCCAGTGGTCCTTGGTCCACTGACAGTCTCAAACCCCGCTTCTTTAAGCTTTAAGGTG
>JAZRAY010000078.1:0-3308 GCA_045634805.1 Succinivibrio sp.
GTATTGGAGGTACGGTTGGATCTTTCGTTGTACTTGATTCGGCTTATAACAAAGAAAGCAGCCAGCACAAGATATATGATCGAGTGGCCATAGAAAAAATGATACGACCTGTCTAAAGACAGAAAATCCAATCCAAACTGCATATTAAGCTCTTCTTCAGAAACTCAGAGATTTTTCTTTGAGTCTGTTGATTCTCTTCAGTTCCTGCTGTCTGTACAGATTTTCCTCAGCCTCACTGACAAAAGAATCAATATCCTTTAAATCATGGCTATATGCCACATACCCGACAGACAGAGACAGTTCAAAATTAACATCACGAACGTTGTTGAAGGCTTCAGCGTTCTTATCCAGTCTGTCAATATATTCTGTAACTCCAAACTCAGGAGTCTCATGCATTACCGCTATAAACTGATCCCTCATGAATCTGCAGAGGAACAGTCCGGTGGTAGGTGCTGACTGTTTTAGAATATCAGCAACCTTTATCAGCATTTTATCGCCTTCGTCATGTCCATAATTATTGTTTAGATTCTTGAAATTATCAATGGTAATAACCATAAGTTTGAAACTTCCGTCCAGCTCTGAACGTTTTACAAACAGTCTCTCAAGATATTTCATCAGGGCGTTGCGGTTGTTCATACCGGTTAGAAAATCCACTGAAATCTGTTTCTGCTGTGAGGTCACATGAATTACATAAACCAGAATCATGGAGAACATGTACATCACAGGAGCGTAGAACATGAAGTTTAAAGGCAGCAGAATAAGCTGCAGGTATAAAATTGCAAACAGAGCAACTATGATGGCCTTCTTTGAGTAGAAGGTTCCCTGCAGAAGATTGTAGATGAATCTGTTGAAATCAGGCAGAGCCACTACAAAGGAAATGATACCGGCCAGCACAATCGCATCATCAAGATTGTGAAGGAATAAGGTACTCAGAGGAGCCTCAAGATATACAAGACAGGTTGTATAGCCTATTGCGGTAAAGAACATCAGAGTACACAGAATAAAGAATCCGGTGTAAATTACAAAGTTTCTGCCACGGACAAAGGTGCAGCGGTTATGGAACTGTCTGATTAAAAACAGGAACAGGAACGGATATACAAAGGAGATGTAGTTGGTTAAAAGACCAAGCAGCACCAGAGCAAAACGAACTGCCTTGATGTTTCCAAGAGTGTATCTTTCAGTCAGATAGAAAAGCACACAGAATGCAGCATACGCAAAGGAGTGCAGCAACAGCAGATAGGAAACGTTAATACTGATTTTTGTGGAGGAATTCAGCTGATTCTTGTCGTGATGAATTACACTGAACAGGATCAGCATGCATATCACTACGAAATACAGAAGTGAAGTATCGGTCACGAAGCTAAACGACAGCATCTGACGGGTTCCCCTTTTTCTTCAGTTTTTCCTTGTACATCTGCTTGTCTGCCTTTGAAACCAGCTCCTTGATATTCTTTGAATTTGGTTTTGCATAGACATAACCGCAGCTTACAGAAACCTCATACTTCTTGTCTGAGAAAATGAGTCGCTCCTCAAGCTCAAAGGAGATGCTCTGAATGATTCTCTGAACATCCTCCTCATTCTGAGTCTGGGTAATCAGCACGAACTCATCACCGCCCATTCTGGCAACAAAGGCATTGTGCTCACCGGCGATACTCTTTAGAGTCTTGCCCACAAGTGAGATGGCCTCATCACCCTCGATATGACCGTAGGTATCATTGATCTGCTTGAAATGATCGATATCAATGAAAACAATATAGGCTCCGGAATGATCTCTGTTGATAAATACATTGTTGATGTACTTATTGAAGCTTACACGGTTGTTAACACCTGAAAGCGGATCCTGTGAAATCAGCGTACGTGATCTGGTCATGTAGTTGAAGAACAGGAAGGCTGCAAGAGAGAAGCCTACTTCCACATCATCAAAGACAATCTGCTGTACAAACAGCGCAATGCCTAAAACCAGGTAATAGAAAAAGTGCTTTCTGGCAATGTACTTGATGTCAAAATCAAGATTGTACAGATAGGACTTGTAGCACAGCCAGGCTCCGACAATCACATAGAAGTTGACGATAAAGTACAGACTTATAGAGGTTGCAGCATCAATGATTTCACGCTTATCCTCCATGAGCATGGAGTGGAAATTGAACAGAACCAGAAGTGCAGCTTCAAAAAGTCCCGGAACAATATAGCGCCAGTCGTTGGTATTGGAATATCTTAAAAACTTCTCTTTGAGCTCGTTTAATACCAGATAAAAGACTGCCACCATGGCAACGAGAATACTCAGCTGCCAGATCAGAACGAAAATATATGGATTGATGTAATCGAAATTGAAACAGGACACTGATACTACAATGACTCGCATGAGCATTGTAAAGAATACAGAAATAATCGCAATCGCATGAACACCGAGAGTTCTGCCTTCAGTTTTGATATTGTTATATAACATTGGCATCAGCATCAGTGTCGAAAACAGCAGAAGCCAAAGTTTTCCAGCTAAAATTCCCACAATAATATCCTGTTAAGGCCGAAAATCCCCTTTTTCGGCTCTATGCCACAATTTTAAGGCGATTGGCATATAAAAACAATTGCCAGAAATTTAATATCTAACTCATATCACTATATTTCAAAAGTGTAAATACAGGTCTAACTTATTGAAAGTATGTGGAATAGATTTAAAAAAAATTGGATAAAAAGGCTAAGAAAGGAACTAACTGTGCATCTTCTAAGTACAAAAAATACAATAATGAATGTAAAAAAATGCAAGAAAAACAATTAAGAGGAGAAAAAATAGAGAGAAGAGTATGTGATCTGATACGGATCAGATCACATAGCGTTTCTTTAAATTAAGCTCTTACTTCCTTGCTGTCAGCATCGAACTCATGGTCAAGTCCCTGAATCTGAGGCTTACCCTCCTTCCAGTATGGAGACATGCTGCGAAGTGTAGAGATAATCTGAGGAAGAACCTCTAGGGTCTTGTTGATTTCCTCTTCAGTTGTGAATCTTGACAGTGAGAAACGGATGGTTCCGTGGGCTGCTGAGAATGGAACATTCATAGCTCTCATCACATGAGATGGCTCAAGTGAGTCAGATGAACATGCTGAACCTGAGGATGCGGCAATACCGTACTCGTTCAACATCAGAAGAATAGCCTCACCTTCTACGAACTTGAAGGCGATATTCAGGGTGTTGTCGGTACGTCTTGACTCATCACCTGTTACAAAGCACTCAGGAATTGATGACAGAATTCCCTGCTGCAGCTTGTCACGCAGAGCTCTTACTCTTGAACTTACATCCTCAAGATGCTTCTT
>JAZRAY010000079.1:0-3254 GCA_045634805.1 Succinivibrio sp.
GAAGGCTTTGTTCAGTTCGACAGTGAAATCACCCTTTTAACAGTAAGTGCTTCAGACGGCATTCACTTCTGTGAGCCAATCGGACACCATCAGGTTCACGGCGACTATCAGGAGTCATGGCAGCCAGCACAGTTATCTGAAGAGATTTTAATTGAAGCAAAGAGAATTGCATCAACCGTAGTATCAGCACTTGCAGGTTACGGAATCTTCGGTGTTGAGCTTTTCATCTGCGGAAATCAGGTAATCTTCTCAGAGCTATCCCCAAGACCTCATGATACCGGTATGGTTACCATGGTATCTCAGGATATGTCAGAGTTTGCTCTGCATGTAAGAGCTCTTTTAGGTCTGCCTATTGGAAAGATTACCTTCTTCGGTCCATCTGCATCTGCCGCTGTATGTCTGAAGGGTAAAGGTACAAAGATTACCTACAAGAATCTTGATGAGGTTCTAAAGGTATGTCCTGGTTCTCAGCTGAGAATCTTCGGTAAGCCTGATATTGACGGTGAGCGTCGTATGGCTGTATGTCTAAGCCGTGGCTTCACTACAGATGAAGCTGTAGAGAATGTTAAAAAGATGCGTTCTCAGATGAACTACGAAATCGAGGATTTCGAGGGCCTATAGTATGATGTCTTTAGAGAAATACTCAACAATGGATCCTTTCATTCTTCTTTCAGCTGTTAATATGCAGCTTAGAGATGAATATCCATCACTTGAAGAGCTATGCAAGGTTCATGATATCAATCAGGATGAACTTGTAGCTAAACTCAAAGCAGCAGGCTTTGAATACGTAAAAGAAATAAACCAGTTCAAGTAATGCAAAATGCTATCAGAAGGAAGTACGCTTTTGTACTTCCTCTTCCACTAAATAATCCTTCAACTAAAGCAGCCATATACGGCTTAACTTATTTTATTGCTGACGAGAATCTAAATCCTGTCGGCAAACGTGAGATTATTACCTGCAGAGGTCTTGAGAATCTGCTGCCAAGCCCAAACTATCTCTTCTCTTTGGGTATAGATCCTTTCAGTATTAAAAGAGGTCTCACCGAAGAGAGATTTTTGGATGAGATAACAGAGAAAATCTTCAACGAAGAGACAACAGTAATCACATGGTCAATTCGTAATTTAAGGATACTAGAGCAGATCTGTATCAGAAATCTTAGAAAACCAGATATTCTGAAAAAAGCTTATACCGTATGTGATATCAACAGAGTACTAAAGCTTCACGAAACTTTAGAGACAGGCTATCCGTTTAACTCAGATGCCCTTTCAGCATGTGCTGCAAAATACGGCTTTAAGAATAAAATTCAAAAGGGAGCTCATCTGGAACGCCTAGACCTACTTTTATATCTGTTCAGATATTTAAGTCAGGTTAATCCATCTTTATTAAGATTTGCTTTAAGAAGTACCAAGGACAGATTTGATTCTCTTGATAAGATTATCTCAAGCAGTAAGTTTCTTTTAGAGTTTGATCTTAAAACCCGCTCTATTGAAATCATAAAGCCATTAAAGCTTCATGAGGATTCTATTTCTGCCCTATATTTTGACGGTAATGATGTTTTATATAAGAACTACGAGCTTACCGACTTTGGAATCTTATCTCCTGCAACAGTACTCACAGAGCAAAGAGAGAAAATCGTTAATCTGTCATTAAAAGATGCTATAGAAGCATTGAACAATACAGAAATACCTCAGGATAAGAATACAGATAGTGCCTATGATAGTTTCATTAGAAAACTATCAGAGCAGGATTTTGAGCACTACAGTAAAGCATTAGACAGTCAAAAGAGAGGCTTTATAAGAGCTAATGATGATTCATCAGATAGTTACAGACGTTATCTGATGCTCTTTGCTGGTAACAACTACAAGGAGAACTTCTCAGACAGTGAGCTTCAATCCTACTACAGATACTGTTCTTCTCAGATTCAGTCTCAGCTTAATCAGTACCTGTTCGAACTTGAGAGTCTGATGGAGAATACTGCTTCACGCAGTCCAGAGAATGTAAATCTAATCAGAAGAATTCAGTCCTACCCTATGGAGCTATAGCCTTAAGATTAAGTTCTTCAAAAACAAAAATGCCATCGTCGTTATTGGCGATGGCTAATTTGGTTTTAAATAAGATTAGATAGCTTAGACTTTAATACTTTCAACCTTGTGTACAAGCTCTTCTAGAATCTCAATACTTCTGTTAACTTCGACATTAGCCTTGTTAACTTCACTTGCGAAGCTCTGAGAAATATCAGTAATGCCCTGCATATTGGTTGAAATCTCAGATGTTGCGGTTGTCTGCTCTTCAGCAGCAGTTGCAATCTGGGTAATCTGCTGAGTTACACCACCAACCTGATCCATAATTGACTGTAACAGACTGTTAACCGTTGTTGTCTTCTCTGCAAGCTCATTCATTCTATTTAAACTTGCAGTCATAGACTCATTTGCTGTATTTGCATCTGCCTGAATCTTGGTAACCATCTTGGTGATTTCCTGAGTTGATGTTGATGTACGTGATGCAAGAGCACGAACCTCATCAGCAACCACGGCGAAGCCCTTACCGGCCTCACCTGCACGGGCTGCCTCAATTGCAGCGTTTAGAGCCAGAAGGTTGGTCTGAGATGCGATATCATCAATTGTGTTAACAATGGTGCCAACGTTATCAGCCTGCTCTACCAGAGCATGAATATACTCAGCATCACGGCGTGAATTCTCTACCTGCTGCTGAATACCGTTGATGGTATCCTCAACTGCTGCTACGCCTTCAGCTGTAGTGTTGTTAGCCTGCTTAGCACTTGATGCTGCAGTCTCACAGTTATTGGCAATATCACCGGTTGTTGAAACCATCTCATTAGAAGCAGCTGCTACAGTAAGTGATCTGTTTTCTGCTTCCTGAGCTTTTTCGTTAATGGTATCGGTAATACGGCTGATGTGATGAACGTTATCCTCTACACTTCTGGTTGTGTCCTTGATTGAGCCTACCAGAACCTTCCACTCTGCTCTCATCTTTTCAAGTGAGGTTAAAAGAGTACCGAACTCATCACGTCTTGAATGGTGAATCTCATGGGTAAGATTTCCCTGAGCAATTTCCTCTGCAGCACCTACAGCCTTCTTTAAGACATTAACAATACTGTTTGCAAACATCATTGCAATGACTGTGGCAGCAATAACCGCGATTACAGAAAGAGCAATGGTAAAGATGAGCGGACCATCTGAGTCGTTTTCAGCAACAACATTCTTTGCCTGTTTAATCTGTCTTTCACCAATTG
>JAZRAY010000080.1:0-4580 GCA_045634805.1 Succinivibrio sp.
ATACCTTTTTCCTGAAGGCTTAATGCCAGAATAGCAGGAATTGCTATTGAGGTATCTCTGTCTATAGCTCCGTGTCTGATTCTGAAGTGAGGAGCGATGCTAACAGGTGAAGTCTTTAACTCAGAACGTTTTCCCTTAATAAAATACATAGGGTTAATCAGATTGATCTGTTCTGAATCTGCAAGATTATTTGATTTTGTAAATTGAGCAACAACCTTAGAGAAGTGTTTTGGCTCGTTGCTGGCTGTTCCTAGTTCGTCATTTTCTGCAGAGCTTAGGTCTTGCTTATCAAAAGCAGGGGCAGCCTTCATTCTGGTTGCACTGACAGGATATTTTTTCATATCCACATCAGTAACCTTATTCCCTCTTAGAATTATCCAGTCTGTTCCTTTCAAATCTACGCCTGAATCATAGGCTTCCTGTGCGGATTTCTGATATACGGACTTTATATAATCCTTAAAGGTTCCATTTCCGTCATTATCCAAGGTAAGACTGTTTCCCTGATTATCATGAAGATTAAGAGAGTTAACGTATGCAGGAAAGTGCATTGATAGTAATTTGGATACAGCAATTTCTTCATCAAGCATATTGATCATAACATTGGCTTCCACTGGATTATTTGCCGCATCAGCATCCGGTTTTTCTCCTAGATTTATATTTAAGCTCCTGGTCATTTCGTTATTAACGCCACGGGCTTTTAAATCCTGCAGCTGCCATATAGCAGGACGGTAGTTATAAACTCCGTTAAATATCCATTCATAAGCCATGTCTGCATGTTCAAGATTGGTGATTGGACAATAGTCTGAGGAGGCAAATATATCGTCTCTCTCATCTGCAGCTCCTATTTCTTTGAGGTAGCTGTTGAATTCCTCAGCATTTCCAGTTGCTCCTAGTAATGCTGATAAGGCTCCTCCTGCAGAAGTTCCATTTGAAATAATCTTTTCTGTATCGCCGGCCGGCAGTCTGACAGCATTGTGTCTTAGATAGCGTACTGCAGCCTTGTAATCGACAATAAAGGCTGGAGCCTTTCCAACATAGGTCTTTCCGTCGTCGCCAACGGTGGTTCTACCTCGTATTGCAGGAGAAACCACTACATAACCACGTGACAGGGCGACCAGCTGTGCATTCGCTTGACCTGAACGCTCATCTTTCTCTTCGGGCTCCAGCGGTGTTCCAGGCATATAACCACCCACCCCGTTAGGCATAAAAATTGGTGCTGATTTTGCTGTATAGCCGTTTATCATTCTGCCTGAAAAATAATCTTCAGGGATATATATGTTCAGACTCTGTGCTTTTACTGATTTTGGATTCTGTACGTATACGATATTTCTGTAGGCTCGGTAGGCTATTTTCTGTCCGTTTAGCTGTTTAGATTCTCTTTCGTATTGGGAGGCATCAAAATCAAGACTATAGTTTTTTGCTAAAACTGACATATTGGATTGTTCAATGATGTTACCATAGGCTGGATTCTGGATTACAAGTGCACCTACCAGACAAAGGTAGAGTGTAGCGGATTTTAGTGATTTATAGTTCATATTCACTTAAATTCTCCCAATAAATCTTTTTCTTAATATCTGATTAATTGAATCTCTCGGTTAAGAATAAGGTTATTATATGTATTAGAAAAAATATAAATAATGACATTTCTTCCCGAAATACTGACATATTTCTACTTATTTGTAATATCGTTGGTCCAGTGAGCGTATCAGCATGAACAGATCTGATTTTAGAAAACTGATTTTTCCTCTAACAGAATTTGAAAAGGCTAAGCGTCTTAGAAAAGACGAGAATCTTCCAGCGGAGAATGATTCTGTCAGGTCTTTATGGCACAGAGATAAAGATGGCTATCTGATTTTGACAAATGCAGGAATGAACGAATATTCAAAAAATTCCAAGGATAATGTTCATGCTCCAATTTTCAACCGTAGTCTTAATTCTCATTTCAGATTGATTGTTCATCATCGCTTTAACCAGCGTGAATTCCATTCAACCGAGTTTATCAGTGTAAATTTTGTCTACAGAGGCAGACTGACCGTAACTTTTCCCTCACAAAAAGACAGCCTGATTTTGGAAGAGGGCTCTTTGATCCTGATGAACAGCGGAATTGTTCACCGTCTTCAGATTTCTGACAGTAACGATATTATTCTAGGTTTTCAGATTGAAAAGGATTTTTTAAGAGAGGAGCTTTTAAACGGACTACCGTTTTCCTCGATGATTGTAAATTTCCTTATCATGACCATGACAGAAAGAAACTCAAGTTTTCGTTATCTTGTTTCAGAGTTTAAAGATGATGAGCGTATAAAAAACGTTGTTGAGGATCTTTTCTGCGAATATCTTGATCCTAGTCCGTTATCAGCAGTTGCTGTTTCTTCATTGTTAAAGCTTTTTTTTATAAAACTTGTAAACAATGAACCGGAAGGTCTATCTCTTAACAGAAATGATCTTATTTTTAGAATCATTTCCTTTATTGAGTCAAATCCAGAGGAAATCTCACTTAAAGTATTAGCCTCCGAATTTAACTATAGTGGTAAATATCTTAGTCGTTATATCAAGGACCAGACAGGACAGACATTCTCTGAATTATGTCTTAATACCAGAATGGAAAAAGCCAGATTCTATCTTGCAGAGTCGAATCTGAGTGTTGAGGATATTGCCAGACAATGCGGATATACTAATCTGAGTTTCTTTTACCGTAAATTCAGAGAACGATACGGAGTTCTTCCAAGAGCAATGAGAATTAAGAGTCAATCCTAGTCCGCCTTTACTTTTCAACTTTGTATTTTGCAATTAGGTGGGATTTTAGGTTTTTAAGCTTCTCTCTGTCTTCTCCAACTAAAGCTTCTGGGCGATAAAGTTATATAGTTCGGCATTTGCTTTCTCTAATCTGGTTATCTCAGCAGCCTGTTCCCTGGTTCGTGCTGCCAGCATATACATGGTAAACACTACAAAGATTACACAAACTCCTATTATGAAGATAAATAATAATTCCGATGTTTTTTCTCACTCCCTCATCTAATTACGCTTAAAAAGACTATAATAATCTTCATTTTTGAGTAACCCTAATCTGAGGTCTGCCCTTGGCAGAAAGTATTTTGAATCTGAATTCACCTAAAGAAAATTTTCTTTTCATGCTGGGACATTTTGCAACCGACATCTCCCATGGTTCGCTGCCAATTATCCTTGCCTACATGTATCAGGCAGGTAAGCTTGATTCCTATTCCGCTGTAGCCATGCTGATGATGGCAAATACCATTTTAAATGCAGTGGTTCAGCCTTTTGCAGGTAACCTTGCCGATTCCAAACCAAGACCATATCTTATGAGTCTTGGTATTGCCCTGTCCTTTAGCGGTGTTATGTTCATAGGACTGGTTGAGAATCAGATCCTGCTCTACTCATTGGTATGTCTGAACGGTCTTGGCAGTGCCATCTTCCATCCTGCCGGAGGAAAAATGGCCAACACCTTTGGAAAGGCTAAGCTTGGCAAGAGTATGTCTATCTTCTCAGTAGGCGGAAATGCCGGTATGGCCGCAGGACCTTTCTACTTTACAGGTCTATATATTCTCTTTGGTCTAAATGCTACCCTGGCAATGTGTGTACCAGGTCTTATCATGATCATCATCTACACACTTAAAAACCGCTATTATGTTGTAGCCTGCAGACAGGAGCAGAAAAAGGTTGCCAGGGCTAAGGCAGAATCAAATGAGAAAGAGAACATCAAAGGCTTTATCATCCTTGTATGTGTGCTCTTTTTAAGATCAGCAGGCTGGTTCTCCTTTATGGCCTTCCTGTCTCTTTACTACATGCACAATCTGAATATCTCAGATGAGCTTGCTACCCTTTTAAACGGCATGGTATGTCTGTGCGGTGCTTTAGCTACCTACTTTGGCGGCACCATCTCCGATCGCATCGGCTTTAACAAGATGGTAACCGTAAGCTCACTTCTGTCAGTGCCATTTATCGTAAGCTTTACCTTTACCACCAGTCCAATGCTGGCAACACTGCTTTTAATTCCATTCTCAGTGCTGTTCTTTACCGGTATGTCTCCAACCGTGGTAATCGGTCAGAAGTTCCTGTGCCACCATGTGGGAATGGCAACAGGCTTTACCATCGGCTTATCCATGAGCTTTGGCGGTCTGGTGGCTCCACTTGTAGGTAAGCTTGGTGATGCCTTTGGAATTGAGTACGTTATGTACGCGGTTGCAGCCTTTATAACCACAGCTGCATTTACTACCCTGATTATTCCAAAGATTCCGGCATCAGCAGAAAATCACTAAAAGAAACAGTTCAGGAATGCATCCATTCCTGAACTTTCCATTCTCTGCCATATTTCACAAAACCAAAATCCCCTGCCAGAGACTCCTTATCTCCACAAATCCTCATTTAAATATAATTTTCATACTTTATTATTAAAGAATACATTTTCTAGGATCAGGAAACAGACATTTTAGAATTGAAAAAATCGTGAATAATTCTGAAATTTTTCCAATTTAACTGCAACCTTATAAAAGTGCATTGCACTAAGATTAAGCAAGTTTTTCACCATAATAAGGCATTTTTCAAAAAACATAATTCATTGAATA
>JAZRAY010000081.1:0-1617 GCA_045634805.1 Succinivibrio sp.
AGGACCTGGCAGAGGTACAACCTTTACCCCCTGCTCCGCACAGATGGTAACTACTCTGTAACCAGGATCATTGATCAGAGGAGAACCGGCATCAGAGATTAGGGCAACAACTCCACCAGCTCTTACCTCAGAAATAATAAGTTCTGCCCTCTCACCTTCATTATGATCATGGCAGCTGATCATCTTCTTTCCGCTGATTCCAAGCTTATCTAAAAGAATTTTTGAATGTCTGGTATCTTCTGCTGCAATCAGGGTAGCGTTCTTTAAAACCTCAATTGCTCTTAAAGTAATATCATCAAGATTTCCTATAGGAGTAGGAACTATATATAAAGCACTTTCCATCTTTTATATCCAAAAGAAAAAGCTCCGGATTTTTGAGATCAGAGCTTTTTACAAATTAAATCTTTTCTAATCTTAAGACTATTTTACCTTGATTGAGGCAGAACTTACAGGGAATGTGAAATAAGTATTTGGATAAGGCTCATCCTTCAGAGTAAAGTGCCACCACTCCTCGACCAGAGGCTTGAAGCCGTGCTTTAACATGGCATCACGTAAAATCATGCGGTTATTAAACTGCTGCTTGGTGATCTTTGTATAGTCAGGATGACTGAGCTCTCCAAAATAATCAAAGGTTCCGCCCATATCAACTTCTTTTTCAAGATTCATATCAAACAGAGTCAGATCAACTGTACTTCCGCGACTGTGACCTGAATGCTCAGCAATATAGCCCAGAGGGAAAAGAGTATTCTTCTCAAGCTTTGGATAGAAATACTTCTTCATGCGGACGTCATTTGGATCAAGAGCCCATGACATAAAGTGAGATACAGCCATCTGAGGACGGTATGCATCGAAGATCTTGAGTCGATAGCCTTTAGTTTTCAGCTCATCACTTACATTCTTCAAAGCGGCAGCCGCTTCTTTAGTCAGGATTGCAACCGGCTGCTCGTAGCCTTTAATTCTGTCTCCCACAAAGTTGTAGGTTGAATAATATCTGATTTCCAGAATTGCATCAGGAACAGCTTCAGCTAAAAGCACAAAATCAGAGGAATCATCTGAAAACAGCATTCCCTGATCTGTCATGGTTTTCTGCTGTGGTGCAGGAGCTGTTGTACATCCAAGAACAAAGCAGCAGGAGAAAAGAACACATAATAAAAGGCTGGTTAACTTTCTTATTTTTAACATAATCTTCACCTTTTCTTTATTACTAAAACGAACCTTTTTGGTGAACCACCGTACACCAAGCATAGACCCAAATACGAAATATAGATAGAAATACCGGCGAATCTCCATTAAAAACAAAATCAATATCAAATTCTAAGTTTCTGTAAGGTTCTGTATGATAAAATATAGAACGTTGAGGCCAGTGCAAGGCTTACAAAACCGAGTCTGCTTTTCAGACTCTACAGGTCACAGGTTGCGTTTTTCCTTAAGATTAAGCGTTATCCCTTTCTGACCATGAATTTATATTTAAGTAGGAAGTCATCGTGAAAGCTAAAAGATCAGCTTTAAAGGTATATTTATGCACTTTACTTACAGCAGCAACTTTAACTTTAAGCGCATGTACAAGTTCTTCTGTAAAAAAAATCGAATCAGTAAATGCATTTGGTCCACTAAATT
>JAZRAY010000082.1:0-2521 GCA_045634805.1 Succinivibrio sp.
AAGAGAGATATCTGTCAGTGAGATTGTCGAGCTTTACAGCCCATATCACGAAATGGATATTCTTCAGTTTGTGGACTGTATGAATGAGCTTTATATGCAAAGACACAAGAATACCAATCTTAAATATTTCAGACTCAAAATCGGTATGACTCAGAAAGAGCTTTCACAATTGAGTGAGATTCCATTAAGAACAATTCAGCAGTATGAGCAGAGGCAGAAGAATATTAACAAGGCTCAGGCTGAATATCTGGTTAATCTCTCTGATATTCTGCACTGCAGACCAAGAGAGCTTCTGGAAAAGCTATAGCTACAAAAAAGGCTATGTATTTTACATAGCCATCATCATCTGAATGGTAACCTTTACCACTTTTTCTTATCACCGAAGATTTCGTCAAGATCACTCTTGTCATCCTGACCCTGAGCTGCATCCTGTTTAGGCTTTGCAGTTGATTTCTTTTCGGCATTGAGTCCGTTTAACATGTTGGTAAGCAGATCTTCCTTTTCCTGAATCCAGTTATCTTTTACACCAGCCTGCTTAATAACAGACAGACCTTTTTCAATTAAGGTCTTACAGGTTCCGCTCTGCTTTAGACGTTTCATTTCAAAAACTTTCTGAATCAGATTTGAAAGGTTAACCTTCAGAACCAGAACGTAAAGTCTGCGATCTTCCTTATTGATAAGAGTTGGATTGATAGGAACACCAGATTTCATCTCTGATTTGAGAATACCGCGCAGATGTCTTATGGTACGCAGCTGGGTTAACGCCATCGCATCATTCTCTGGAGCCTTGAAGGTATTGGAATCTTTATAGGACTGTTTGATCTCATTGATCATGCGCTCTTCATTGGCGATACGCTCTTTAACTTCTTCTCTGCGCTTTGGATCAATGGCTCTTTTGCGAAGAGCACGAATAATACGGTAATGAAGTACCAGCACAAGTGTTTTTGAGAAAGCCACCTGTGACTGATTCAGTAACAATTCCTCACATTCTGCAATAATATTGTTAGCTTTATTGGCAATCAGTCTTGCATCCTGTTCTCTACGTGAAACATAATCACTGTACATGTTTATGATAATCAGCAGAAAGGTTGCCAAAAGTACAAAGATTACAGCAATCGTTATTAGCATTTCTTAATCTCAATTTATTATTCTTTTATATATTATAACGACTTAGCGTAGATTTGTTTTGACTTTATTAGTTAAATTTTGAGCTATGACAACAAGTTGAGGGGATTTAACACTAAATTTCGGCCAAATTTGACCGAACGAGGATAAATAATAGACCTTTTGCGTGTTTTGGATCACCTCAAATCTGTATCTGTGAGCACAGATATTTGTGATGCCAGCTACCTGTAATTGAACAAATTTGTTTAATAAATTTAATTATTTTTTCGAAGATGAGCTATTTTCCACATAAATGCTAACTAAATCTACTTATTGAAAAAAAAATGGATTAGAATGAGATAGTCTTTTTGTATACAAATACAAGGAATGTACCATCTATGACAACATTAATTAAAACTGCAGACTTTATTGAATCAGTATGCGATGCGATTCAGTATATCTCATACTATCACCCACGTGATTTCCTAAAGGCAATGAAGCATGCCTATGATATCGAGCAGAATCCATCAGCAAAGAATGCTATTGCTCAGATTTTAGTAAATTCTAAAATGTGTGCAATCGGCAAGCGTCCTCTATGTCAGGATACCGGTGCTGTTACCTGTTTCGTAAAGATTGGTATGGACGTTCGCTTCGAAGGTGATATGACCATTCAGGAAATGGTTGACGAAGGTACCCGTCGTGCTTACTGCTACGAGACCAACCCTCTACGTAAATCAATTCTGACCGATCCTCTGGGCAAGAGAATCAATACCAAGGATAATACTCCTACCGTTGTTCATATCGAGATGGTTCATGGCGACAAGGTTGAAGTTGCAATCGCATCAAAGGGAGGCGGTTCTGAGAACAAGACCCATATGCGTATGCTGAACCCTTCAGACAGTGTTGTTGATTACGTATTAAGCGAGATCCCTCATATGGGTGCAGGCTGGTGTCCTCCAGGAATCATCGGTATCGGTGTTGGCGGTACTCCAGAGAAGTCAGCAATTCTTGCAAAGGAAGCTTTAAATGATCCTATCGACATTCAGGAGCTGATCGCACGTGGTCCTAAGAATGCTGAGGAAGAGCTTCGCTTAGAGCTATATGACAAGATCAACAAGCTGGGTATCGGTGCTCAGGGCTTAGGTGGTATTACCACTGTTCTTGACGTTAAGGTTAAGACCTACCCATGCCACGCTGTATCAAAGGCAACCACAATTATTCCTAACTGTGCAGCTACCCGTCACATTGACTTTGTTCTTGATGGTTCAGGTCCTGCAGAGTTTGTTCCTCCATCACTTGATGACTACCCAGATATCGAGATTGGCGGTTCAGATGCAAATGTTAAGCGTGTAAATCTTGATACCATCACCAAAGAAGAGATTGCTTCATGGAAGATGGGCGACACCTTATTACTGTC
>JAZRAY010000083.1:0-7774 GCA_045634805.1 Succinivibrio sp.
TATCTGATATGCCTATTGAGCTTCCTGACGGAAAGAAACTGAGTCTTTCTTCTGTTGCAAATCTTGGGGCAGGTGTAGAAGAGGCAAATATTCTTCGTCGAGACAGGCTTCCTGCAGTCAAAATCTGTGCAGAGGTTAAAGATGGTCTTAGCGGAGATGATGTAACTGCTCAGATCTACAGTGATATCAAGGAATTCAGAAAGAGTCTGCCTAGAGGATACAGCATTGAGCTTGATGGAGGTCTTGAGGACAGCCAGAAAAATACAGCCTCATTCCTGGCTCCAGCTCCTGTTATGGCGATTTCAATTCTGGTAATTCTCATGCTTGAGCTTCAGAGTATCAAGAAAGTAATAATCACTCTGCTTACTGCACCTCTGGGAATTATTGGTGTAACCATAGGACTTGGTATAACAGGAAGACCGGTAGGTTTCGTTGTTATCCTAGGTCTTCTGGCTCTGTTTGGAATTATTATCAGAAACTCTGTAATTCTGATAGATCAGATTGAAAAGCATATTAAAGAGGGAATGAGCATCTATGATTCTCTTATCAGTGCTTCAATCAGCAGATTAAGACCAATTATGCTGACTGCTATGGCTGCAATTCTGGCAATGATTCCTCTTGCTACAAATGCTCTGTGGGGCCCAATGGCGACTGCCATGGCATTTGGTCTTCTGTTTGCTACAGTACTGACACTTCTGGTGCTGCCTGCGATGTATGCACACGTATATTTAAAGGAAGACAACAGATAGGAGATTGTTAAAGTTGATGAGGATTTAGAATTGTTTTCTGAGTGAGAATAATAGAGAAGAAAGTAAAACTCCGCAGAAGTTTAATTAGATCCTCTGCGGAGTTTTTTTTACTAGCCGAACTTAATTCCGAATAACTGAGTTACCATGATGAAGATAATCAGTAGAGGAATAATGTACTTCAGCAGAATCAGGAATGGACCAACAAGAGTGAACTTGAAGGCACCGTTTGAGGTAAGTTCCTGAATAAGCTGTGATCTCTGCATTCTGTAGCCAACGAACAGTGATGCGCCTAAACCGGTTAATGGCAGGATGATCTGTGCTGTGAAGAAGTCAAGGAAGTCGAAGAAGTTCATTCCGAAGAATACCTTAACATCCCATGGGCCGTATGACAGAGAAGCTCCAACACCGATAATGAATGTACCGATGGTTACAACTAAAGCTGCTGTACGTCTTGATAGATTTGCTCTTTCAGCGATAAATGCAGTACCAACCTCATGCAGGAAGATACATGAAGTAATAGCAGCTACCAGCAGAATCAGGTAGAAAGCTGAAGGAATAATCCAGTTGAAGAATGGCATGGTGTGCAGTGCACTGTGGAATACGTTTGGTAATGAAATAAATACCAGACCAGCACCTGCTGATGGCTCAACACCTGCAACTGAGAATACAGCAGGGAAGATAATCAGACCGGCCATTAAAGCAACCAGAGTATCAAGACCTGCTACAGATAAAGCTGTACGGGTCAGGTTAACCTCTGATCTGAAGTATGAAGCATAAGTAACAATACCCATACCTAAAGAGAATGAGTAGAAGCACTGTCCTAAAGCTGCCAGCCATACATCTGGATTCTTGATAGCTTCAAAATCTGGCTTGAACAGGAATGCATATGCATCTGAAGCACCAGGCATTGTTGCTGCAAAGATAACCAGCATTATCATGATTACAAACAGAGCTGGAACTAAAAGCTTTGATGATCTCTCAATACCTTTCTGTACACCACAGACGATAATGCCGTGGATAATTGCAAGTACGATGAACAGAGCAACAATTGGCTTCCAAGGATTGGTGATAAAGCCAACGAAGTGGTCAGTAAATACGTCCTTACCAGCTTCAGCTGTTGCCTGAATTGCAGCTAAATCATTAAAGGTTCCTGATACAGAATCCCATGCGTAATATAGAACCCAGCCTACAACCACGTTGTAGTAGCATAGAATAATGGTTGCAACAGCAACAGAACCGAAACCAACGAATTTCCAGAATGAGTTAGGTGCAAGAACGCTATATGCGTTACCTACGTTAGCTCTGGAATGACGACCTATTGAAAATTCTGCAATTAAAAGTGGAATTCCGAAAGAAAGAATAATCAGGAAATACACTAGTAAAAAGGCTGAACCTCCGTTTTCACCACACTGGGTAGGAAAACGCCAGATGTTACCTAAACCGATAGCAGAACCGGCAGCGGCTAGCAATCCACCTAATTTAGATGAAAAGCCTACACGTTTTGTAGAAGTCATAGTCTTACCTAATAATTGAATAAATACTATTTACTTATCTAGTCTGATAAAGCAAAGCGATAAATTATACTTTCATATCAGGGATAAAATAAAGTGCTATTTCATTTAGCAAATAACGAATATTTTGAAATATTGGAAGTTATTTTAGTTTCTTAGTGTGGTAAAAAAAACGATTATATGGATTTGCTTAGTTTTGGTGCAGAAAATTACGTGATTGTTTAGTTATGAGTGCACAGCATTTTTTAATATGGTGCATCATTCTTGGTGCAGATGTAAAAAAGGCTAACGTAATCGTTAGCCTTCCTTAAAATTATAAACCCAGAAGCGGTTTAATCTGACTGCACCATTCTTTGATTCTCTCGTCAGTCAGTTCTGGCTGATTATCCTCATCAATTGCCAGTCCTACAAATCTGTCGTGATCTAACAGTGGAAGAGGGCTAGTGAAGTCATAGCCTACGGTAGGCCAGAATCCAATAAAGTTTGCTCCTCTGTACTGGAAGGTCTCATACAGCATACCCATACCATCCAGGAAGGTATCCGGATATCCGACCTGATCACCTGTACCGAACAGTGCGACTGTCTTGCCGGTAAAGTCCATCTTCTGTAACTTTGGCATGAAGTCATTCCAGTCTTCCTGAAGCTCACCGATACTCCATGTAGAAGTACCGATAATCAGTTTCTGGTACTGTTCCATCTTGTCGCCATCTTTGCTGATATTGTAGATATCAACCTTATCAGCGCCAAGCTCATTTACAATTTTCTGGGCAACCTCACCGGTTACGCCAGTATAAGTTCCATAAAAGAGTGCTACTTCTTTCATATATAAACCGCTTAAAAATATAACCAACATGTGAATTATATTTTTTAGAGATTAAATAAAAAAGAGTTTTTGCTAACCTTTATCACTTTCGGTTAAAAATGTTTAAATTCTTAGAAAGGTGTTTTCTGAGAGGTGAGAATCCGCTGTTTATAGATTTGGCTTTTTATTAAAAAAACAGATAATTTCTTATAAAAAAGTAAAAAAAATGGCCCTTTTTCATAAATTTTTTACGAAAAAGAGCCATTTTTGATGAAAAGTAATTATTCTTCTTTGATTACAGCTTCGTATACAGCTGGAAGATTGCGGTATCTGCCATCAAAGTCCATACCGTAGCCCAGGATAAAGCCCTTATCCAGCTCAAAACCGTAGTAATCGATATCAACGTCAACCTCGCGGCGTTCCTTCTTGTTGATTAGAGCGCATAGCTTAACAGACTTTGCTCCACGCTCAATGAATACTTCCTTGACACGTTTCATGGTTAGGCCTGAATCAATCAGATCCTCAATGATAAGAACATTCTTACCTGCCATGTTGAATTTAACGTCTTCAATAATCTTTACAACGCCTGAAGTCTCAGTTGCACTGCCGTATGAAGATACACGCATGAAATCAAGTGAAACTCTGGTGGAATCAATATTCTTCAGCAGGTCTGAGAAGAAGATAACTGCTCCACTTAGAACACCAACGCAAATGAAGTCCTGACCTTCGTAGTCGCGTGTAATCTGCTCACCTAGCTCTTTAACTCTCTTCTGAATCTGCTCTGCAGTAAATACTGGCTTTAATTCCTGAATTGTAATCATAATGAAAACTCCAGACAGGCTGTTCCTGTAGGTTATATTCTGGCAGAGAGGATCGCTCTCGTACCTGTAAAAATCTCTGTCTTATCACAATAGTATGGTTTACTATCGGAAAATTTGAAGGGCTAATTATAGCACCATTGGGCTGATAAATCGAAAAATGTGATGAAAATTACAATATTTTAACCTAACACACAGGATTATATGGTTTTAATCACGATAGTTTAGTCATGAATTGAATTAGAAATGGGCTATGAAATTTCCTTTTTATAACCTGATTAAAAAAATCCTCAGCACTGGCTGAGGATTAGTTCAACATCTCAAATTACACATTAAATATGTAAGGAGTGAGTAATTAAGCCTGAACTGTAGCGTTCTGCTCGGTAAATACGTAAGGACCTTCACCGTATTTGTTAGCTCCCTGAGTGCCAGGGAAGATGAAGTAGATTGAAAGGGCAATACCGCCAATTGCACCGATAATCATCAGGAACATGCCGAAGTACATCATTCCGCTGCTTGTTGCTGCGATACCGATTCCCATAATTACAGCTCCAACTAGAATGAATAGAGTTGGACCAAGCAGTAACCAGCCGCTTCTGCCAAGATCATGACAGCGTCTGATTGCTACTGTAAATGTAGGAATCATTAGTGCTACAGAAAGCAGAATTCCTAAATAAGGAATAAAGTTGAAGATAAAGTTTGCTATGTAGCTGAACAGCGCAAACCACCAGTACTCTGAGCGACTGGCTCTACCCTGAATAGAAAAGCATTTCTGCAATAAGCAGGTTTTGATGGATTCAACGAAAGTCATATATTTCCCCAAACTTTCAAAGTGATTGTTAAATACCTCATAAGTAATTGTCTGCAACTGAAAATGCCTGTCTGAAAATAATTTTAATCATTATGTAATGATGAATTAAAATTTTTTACATTTTTAGGTTGCGCCATGACTTTACTCTCTGAAAATTAGCGCAAAATTAGATATAGTAAATTCAATATATATGCACTTTTATAGATGTGATTAATATTAAAAATTTCTTAACAAGAATAATTCTCAATAAGTAAAAATTATTATACAAATACAAGTATCATGTAATCGAACAGTAATTTTTTTTCCAGAGCGTGAGAATTTAATCATGGTAAATCGATAGTCATTTCTTTATTATTTCCTCACGTTCTTTTTTATTTAGAGATAGTTATATGAGCAGTTTTATTGTAGATGAAAGCAAGTTCATGATTTCAGATGAAGAAAGTAATGCTTTTTTCACCTCTGAGTATAAGCTTGCATCTGGCATTGTTATCGGTGAGCTTGAGGATGAGTCTGACACCTGGCAGCTTTATATAAGTGCTGACGGCAGACATTACATTCTGGCGGTTCTTCCTGAGCTTCATGATAAATGGGTTGCAGCTAGACTTCTAAAAGACAGAGATTTTGAGTGTATTGAGGTAAATTCCAGAAAACTGTATCTTCTGTTTTCATCATCAGTTCACAGAGTTACAAGACTGACCAATATCCGTATCAACAAGTCTCTGCGTTATGCCTATGCTCTTTTCTCTGCATTTATCCATACAAGACAGCTTGATCTGGATTCAAATCTAAGAGACGGTCTGTATTTTGAATCTCATTCAATTATTCTTCCTACATATTCTCTTGTAGGAAAGGTATCAGACAGATGCCTTTTTGAAAATGCACTAAGAGGAAAGAATGATCCTGAGAAGCTGACTGCTCCAGATGGACTTAATGATTCAGTATCATACTTCTATTTCAGAAAATGCCTGATTGAACATGGTTTCACTTTAAATGAGAACGAACCTCTTTTTGAAACAGGAGAGATTGTGGATGACTTCCTGCTGGGAGAAGAGAGTAATTCCATGATTACTGCTCCTCTTATTATCAGAGACCACTATCAGCTTTTTGATACCACTTCAGACAGCTACATACTGATGATTGACAGTCTGTGGGGAGAAGCTCTGATTTCATCAAATCTTGTTAATCAGATTCAGATGAACTCTTTCCCAATAAATTCAAAGAAATATTTTGTCTTATCCTTTAAAAAGGATCAGATCATTGAGTGCATGAATGACAGACACGGCGGTCTTAACAAGGAGAATGCCTTCGAACTTACAGAGGCAATCAGAAGAACCCGTGCTCTTCTTCCTGAGTGTGATCTTACCTCTGCACTTTATATCCAGAAACTTGGATATCTGCTGCCTGAGAAGTTCACCAATTCAGATAACACCAATGACAGGGATCTTCTGGTTGACTGTCTGTCATATGGCCCATTTGCCATGGCTCCTCTGATGGATGATATCAATCATGATCTGGTGACAATTCTGGTTCACCAGTAGCAATTTCTTTCTGCAAAAAAATACGGCCACAAATTGTGGCCGTAATCGTAAGAATCTTTAGCTTTAATCTTCTTCTTTAGCTTCGTTAATCTGAGAAACAAGTTTCTCCTGATGAACCTTTGCCTTTTCCTGTTTTACATCTGCTGGAACATACTTGGTGAAGTATCTCATGATCAGCACGAAGAATACAGGGACGTAGAAGATTGCAAGAACTGTTGCTGTCAGCATACCGCCGATAACGCAGATACCAATTTCGTTACGTCCTGCGGCACCAGCACCTGATGATACTGCAAGAGGCAGCACACCCAGAATGAATGCCATAGAGGTCATGATAATTGGGCGGAAACGCAGTCTGGCTGCATGTACAACTGCTTCTGTCAGTCTTTCACCACGGTCATACAGATCCTTTGCGAATTCCACAATCAGAATTGCGTTCTTAGATGCAAGACCTACGGTAGTCAGCAGACCAACCTGGAAGTACACGTCGTTGGTTAGGTTTGTAATAAATGGAACATACTGTGTCAGTATAGCGGCACCGATAGCTCCGATAATACCTAAAGGCACAACCAGCATAACTGCAAATGGAATTGACCAGCTTTCGTACAGAGCTGCCAGAGATAGGAACACAACCAACAGTGATACGAAGTAAAGCATTGGTCCCTGTGCACCGGCCAGTCTTTCCTGATAGGATACGCCTGACCATGAAATATTGTAGCCTGGAGGCAGAACTTCCTTAGCGATTCTCTCCATCTCATCCATAGCCTGACCAGAAGATACTCCAGGAACTGCAGATCCCTGAATTTCCATTGCTGACAGACCGTTGAATCTTTCCAGACGTGGAGAGCCGTATGTCCACTCCATGGTTACGAAAGCGCTGAATGGTACCATATTGCCATTGCTGCTCTTTACATACCATTTCTTAAGGTCGTTCTCGGTCATACGATCCTTCGCTATACCCTGGATATATACTTTCTTAACACGGTTTCTATCCATGAAGTTATCGGTATATGAGGAACCCCAGGCTGTAGAGAAGGTCTGATTTATGTCTGAAGGGGAAAGTCCTAAAGACATAGCCTTCTCGTAATCGATTTTTATTTTTAGCTGAGGTGTGTCATCCATACCGTTGGCACGAACCTGAGTCAGCATTTTTGACTGTCCTGCAGCATATAAAAGCTGATTTCTTGCTTCTGTTAGCTTCTCGTGTCCCTGAGATGCACCATCAACAAGATAGAAATCAAAACCGTCGGCAGTACCTAATTCAGGAATTGCAGGAATGTTGAAAGCAAATGCCAGACCGTCACGAATACCACCCAACAGCGGCATCTGAGCGCGGTTTGAAATCATATCAGGATGCTGTGATCTTGAGGTACGTTCAGACCAGTCTTTAAGCTTGATAAAGCCCATACCTGTATTCTGCCCCTGACCTGCAAAGGAGAAGCCTGCTACGGTAAGAATACTCTCAACATTCTCTGTTTCTGCATGCAGGAAGTACTCTGATACCTGATTCAGAACACCTTCGGTCTTTTCCTTGGTGGAACCTGCAGG
>JAZRAY010000084.1:0-3607 GCA_045634805.1 Succinivibrio sp.
AAGAGAAGTGTTTACGAAGATTTAAAAGAGTATTTTCCACATAGGAAAACACTCTAGATAAGAATACTGATAGATTCTGATTTTTAGATAGGATAAAGACTATTCATCGAAAAGCGCATCATTGTCAATCTCACCGATACATTCTTTATACCAGCCTTTTAAAAGTTCTGGTGTTTCTTTGTAATGAAGCTTATAGAAGTAGTCATTACAGTTCTGCTTGTTACAGATTAAATGCTCACTGATCCCCTGCTCTTTTGCTGCAGTTCTTAGGATATGACGAAGTCTTTTGTATGGCTTTTCATAATCACGGTTGCAGGCAAAATAATCATAAGGAAGCGCCATATTCTCATCAATCTGAGCCTTACGTGCCTTGGCATGCCACTCAACAATCATCCTGCCATGAGCTCTTATGGCACCAAACTTCATATTAGCCTTGATAAGAGATTTCTCGTTAACACTGTTCATACGTGAAAGCGGACATAAAGCCTTTCCTGTAATCACACGATTTAGTGCCTCATCATGCTCGATGGCGTAATTATAGCGATAGGTACAAAGCTCTTTTAATACATTTAAAGCCTTAATGTTTAAAGCCCCTGCCCCGCCGACTGACTTATAGGTCTCATCAGCCTTTGGCATATATGATGACTCATCTGCAAAATCCACCATGGCCATTTCAAACCAGCGGTAGCGTTTATCGTCCTTCTCACAGTGCTTCATAATCTCATGATATAAAGCCTCAAGATACAGCACATCATTGGCTGCATACTCAATCTGAGCTTCGGTCAGAGGACGTCTCTCCCAGTCTGATAGAGTCTGATCCTTTGGAAGCTCAATCTTAAGATAGTCACTAAGAGCACTCTGCAGGCCCTGTGAGTATGAGAGATTGAGGAAAGATAACAGAAGCTGAATATCTACAATCTTCTGTGGCAGAAGTCTTTCAAGTCCGCAGCATCTTGCCTTGTAGGATAGAATCTCAAGATCCTCACGGGCTGAGTAGAAAAGTACAGTGCTCTTTAATGAGGTAAAGGACTTAAAGAAGCTATCAGTGTTAATAGATGCCATGGTATCAATCAGATAGGTATCATTCTTAATACAGATCTGAATCAGATTAAGACCTGGGAAAAATGATTTTACACGGGTAAACTCGGTGTCTACGCTAATATAATCATTTTCGGTACACTGATTTAAAGTCTGGCAGAACTCTTTAAGCTTGGAGTCTGAATCGATAAGATGAATATTATTTGAGCACATGTTAATTCCACTTTTTTTGGCTCAATAATACAGTCTAAGCATCACTTTTTCAATAATGACTTAGACTTGGGAAACATCCGAAAAGAAGAACTACTTAAGGCGGTTCTGCTTCAGATAACGTCTCATGACCTTACCCACAGCTGACTTTGGAAGAGTCTCCACAAACTCAATATGCTTAGGCACCTTATAGCCGGTAAGATACTGTCTGCAGTAATCCATAACCTCTTCCTTGGTTAAGGTCCAGTCACGTCTTACTATATAAAGCTTGATTGACTCACCTGTGGTGTTTGATGGCATACCTACAACCGCACACTCTAAGATCTTTGGATTGTGGGACATGACATTCTCAATCTCTGACGGGAAGACATTAAAGCCAGAGACAATAATCATATCCTTGATTCTGTCGATGATTCTTATGTGATAGTTATCGGACCACTCAGCTATATCACCGGTACGCAGCCACTCACCGTCAAAGACGTTACGGGTTTCGACCTCATTGTCATAGTAGCCCTTCATAACCTGAGGTCCTTTGAACTCAAGCTCGCCTGGCTTATTAGGATCCCAGATCTCCTCCCCTGTTGAGGTATCTACAATACGGGCTAAGGTTGATGGAGTTGGAACACCGATGGTGCCAGTAAATTCAGTCTGAGTATAAGGAACCACACAGCACAGTGGAGAACACTCGGTAAGACCGTAGCCCTCATGAATTGGAATTCCTGAGGCCTTTAGGAACTGATCTGCAACACCATGCTGAACCGCGGTACCGCCGCCGATTACAATACGAAGCTTAGGCAGATTTACCTTCTTGAATACCTCGTAGTGAACAAAGGCATTAAAGAGAGTATTAACACCAGTAATAATCGAGATATCAGGATGCTTCTTTAAGGTTGCGATAAGTGTCGGGAAGCGTCTTGGATCCAGAATCAGGATATTGGTACAGCCTACATACATTGCAAACATCAGATTGATTGTCATTGCAAAGATATGATACAGAGGCAGTGCCGTCAGAATAGTCTCATTACCCTTGTTAAGTCTTGGTCCGTACATGGCATCAGCCTGAACCACGTTGGAGATGATGTTGCCGTGAGAGAGCATAGCACCCTTAGGCTTACCTGTGGTACCACCTGTATACTGAAGGAAGGCAATATCATCAAACTTCATCTCAACCTTTTCAAATGACTTTAAAAGATCAGCACCTTCTTTGATACAGTCATTGAAGAAAAGCAGTGAGCTGCTGTCATAGGATGGGATGAGTCTTTTTACATATCTTACGGCAAAGTTCATTGCCATGCCCTTGAAGTAAGGGAAACAGTCACCTAGTGAGCATGAGATGTAATGGGACAGATAGGTCTGATCTAAAACCTTTAAAAGGCTCTGATTGCAGTTTTCAAAGGCAACTACAATCTTGATTCTGGCATCACGGAGAATGCCAAGCATTTCATGACTGGTATACAGAGGATTGATGTTTACAATCTGCATACCGCATTTGATTCCGGCAAATACCGCGATTGGATACTGAATCAGGTTAGGAAGAATAACCCCAAGCTTATCTCCCTTCTGTACGTGCAGCTTCTGCTGGAAGTAGGCTGCAAGACAGTCTACCTTATACTTGAACTTTTCAAAGGAAATGGATGAGCCGAAACTTACGAATGCTGTCCTTGATGCATTCTGGGCACATACGCCATCTATAAAATCAGACAGGTTCTCGTAGACACTTGTAGCATCGATAGAATACGGCACATCGCTCGGATAATTTCGAAGCCATGGAGTCTTGGGGTCTGCCATAGCCAGTCTCCTTAGATCTTATTTATACCTCTGCTCAAAGTCCTTTAGAAAATCTACCAAGGCCTTAACACCTTCAATAGGCATTGCATTGTAGATACTTGCTCTCATTCCACCTAAAACCTTATGGCCTTTAAGTCCAACGAGTCCTAAAGCTTTTGACTGAGCAATAAATTCATTATTTAAAGTTTCATCCTTTAATGTAAACACGCAGTTAACACGTGATCTTACATTTTTAGAAATCTTAGAAACGTAAAAATCTGAATCATCTATATAATTATAAAGCATTTTTGCCTTTTCAATGTTTCTTCGCTCTAATTCTTCAACACCGCCAAGGCTTTTTATCCATTTAAAGTTCAAATATGCCATATACCACGCAAAAGTACATGGGGTATTGAACATGGAACCGTACTTATCTAATACTGACCAGTCTAAAACTGAAGGACAGTATTTACGTGCATGACCAACTAAATCTTCACGGACGATGGTAATGGTCATACCTGAAGGACCGACATTCTTCTGAAGACCAAAGATAATGGCACCGAACTTTGAAACATCGATAGGTCTTGTCATG
>JAZRAY010000085.1:0-2050 GCA_045634805.1 Succinivibrio sp.
TACAATCATCAGAGAGATATCAATCATTCCGATTGGAGGAATAATCTTCTGTACAGGTGCAACAATAGGGTAGGTCAGCTGACCGAACATGAAGCTGTATCCTCTGGTTGCAGGTAGCCATGAGCACAGAGCCTGAGCTAAGAGCAGGAACAGAATCAGATATCCAAAGCTCTTTATGGTCATCAGTACAGAGAACATGATGATGGCTGTGATATTCAGTGAACTTGCAGATTTGGCAACAAATCCGAACCAGAACATCAGTGCCAGGACAAAGGCAACTATGAATCCTGCGTAGTAAAAGCCTTTAATGCTCTTGTTTCTGAAAGGCAGCAGTTTCATAACTGGCTCAGTCAGTTTTACTACAGTCTGGGTTGCAGGGTGGTAGTAATCAATACCGGAGCTCTGCATTAAAGAACGCAGCTCAAACAGAATAATTACTGCCTCTGCAAGCATGATGTAAAAATTTATCTGCATTGTCTTTTCCGTTAATTAAAACATTTTTTCAAATTCATATGTTCTATCAAGACTTGCCTGAACAGTATTCTTCATTATCTGTTCAAAGTTACCTTCGGTCATCTTGCAAAGACCGGCATAGGTGGTACCACCTTTTGAGGTAACAGCTTCACGAAGTGATGCCAGAGTGCAATCCTGATTTTTAAGAGACATATTAGCTGATCCGAGAACAGTTTGCTCGACAATTTTTCTTGCATTGTCAGCTGAAAGTCCATGAGCTACCGCTTCAGCGATTAAAGCTTCCATGAATCTGTATACAAATGCAGGACCGCAGCCGGCTATAGCACCTATAACATTTAGGTTGTCCTCATCGCCAACGATGCAGGTTCCCATCTTTGATAACATCTTCTCGCTGAGTGCCTTTTCATTGTCACTTACTTCAGTGTCATAAACTACAGCAATTACGCCTAAACCAAGTTTTGCTGGAGTGTTAGGCATGATACGGATGATTTTCTTTGTATTCAGCTTCTTCTCAATTGAGCTTAGCTTGAAGCCTGCTGCCATTGATACGAACAGCTTGTGGTTCAGGGCTACTCCTGAGGCTGCAATTTCATCCAGCACAGAGGTAAGAATCTGAGGCTTTACACCTAAAAATACGATATCAGCATTCTTTAATGCCTCGATGTTGTCTGAGGTAATAACAGAGCCTTTCTGCTTAAACTTCTCAAGCTTCTCAACATGAGGACCTGAAACTGTTATATTCTGTGGATTGAAGCCTGATGCAATAATGCTTTCATAAATGCAGGTGGACATATTGCCGCCGCCGATGAAAGCGATTTTCTGATTGTCTGTTGTCATAGTCTTATATTCTCTTGCGCCGAAGATAGCAGTACCGATACGAACCTCTGTGGTCTGATTCTTGACTGCAATATCAAGGTCGTGGGTCATGCCGATTGAAAGTATATTAAAGTCGTTTAGTTTCTTTGAATATTCATCAAATAAAGACTTTAATTTAGAAAATTCCTTATCGATAACATCAAAATCAGGAGTATCCATACCTACTCCCATAAAACCGCGAAGCTTAAGTTTTGGACACTTCAGGACTGTTTCAATCAGAGAGTCAATTTCGCTGATGTCACAGCCTGATTTCTGATCCTCATCTGAGATGTTTACCTGAATCAGAACCTCAAGTGGAGGAAGATTATCCGGTCTCTGGTCGTTAAGTCGGGTAGCGACAATTGCTCTGTCCAGACTTTCAACCATATCAAAATGTTCTGCGATTAGACGGGTTTTGTTTTTCTGAATTGGTCCGATGAAATGCCAGATGATATCTGTATAGCCCTGTTCCTTCAGATGGGCAATCTTTTCGCTGGCCTCAACTGCATAAGACTCTCCAAAGTGTCTTTCTCCGCAGTTGTAGGCTTTAATTATTTTTTCCTCAGGTTTGGTCTTTGATACACAAAGAAGGCAGACATCGCTTTCCTTTCTGGCGTATTTTTCGCAAGAAGAGATAATATCCTGGTGAACTTTTGATAAATTCTCTCTAAACTCGTCCATATATAAGCCTTTTTTAAATCAAAAATATAGAGTATTATAT
>JAZRAY010000086.1:0-2416 GCA_045634805.1 Succinivibrio sp.
ACTCTTAAGAGAGAACTTGAACCATTAATGGCCATAAGAGATTCATATCCTAAGATTCTAATCGCCAATACTGGCCACGAAGACTATGATATTGAAGGAATTAAAGTACTGGATCTGACAAGATGGCTTTTAAGCTGAAAAAAAATTAACCTGTGATTAAAATCACAGGATTTTTTTGAGTATAATATGCACATCTTTCAACTTATCACATTTAGAGATAATCTATGTCAGACCTAAAACTCTTCTCTGGAAATGCAACTCCAGAGCTTGCAAATGAAATTGCAAAATGTTTATACACAAATCTATCTGATGCTACTGTTGATACTTTCTCTGATGGTGAAGTTCACATTCAGATCAACGAATGTATTCGTGGATGTGATACCTTTATCATTCAGTCAACCTGTGCACCTACCAATGACAATCTAATGGAACTTCTTGTAATGATCGATGCATTACGTCGTGCATCTGCAGGTCGTATTACTGCTGTTGTTCCTTACTTTGGTTATGCAAGACAGGACCGTCGTGTACGTTCACAGCGTGTACCTATCACTGCTAAGGTTGTTGCAGACTTACTTTCATCAGTTGGTGTAGACAGAGTTTTAACTGTTGATCTTCATGCAGAGCAGATTCAGGGCTTCTTTGATGTTCCTGTAGACAACTGCTACTCATCAAATCTGTTTGTTGAGGATATGAAGAGTCTTGCTCTTAACAAGCCATGTATCGTATCACCAGATATGGGTGGTGTGGTTAGAGCACGTGCTATTGCTAAGTTATTCAATGATGCAGACATTGCTATCATCGATAAGCGTCGTCCAAAGCCAAACGTTTCAGAGGTTATGAACCTGATTGGTGATGTTAAGGACAGAGAGTGCATCATCGTTGATGACATCATTGATACCGGCGGTACCCTATGCAAGGCAGCAGCTGCTCTAAAGGAACGCGGAGCAACCAAGGTTATCGCTTATGGTACTCACCCAGTTCTTTCAGGCAATGCTTATGAGAACATCAAGAACAGCGTAATCGATGAGATCGTTGTTACCAACAGCATTCCTGCAACCGAGAAATTAAAGTCAACCGGCAAGTTCAGATATGTTTCTCTAGCTCCAATGCTTGCAGAAGCAATCCGTCGTATCAACAACGACGAATCAATTTCTGTAATGTTCGGTTAATATCAGATTGGGCTCTTAATGAGCCCAATTTTGTGATCGTCCATTCCTTTTTATCAATTCTTAAAAATTCTTTTAAAATTTCCTCAAGATTGCAAAGCTCACAGCCGTTAATGATGTAATACGGAGAGGTGTTTTTTATGTCACTGGTTAATACCATTTACTTACATAGCATTGAGGGGTCTGAGAACAGAGTTTATCAGGCTCACAATACTGCTGTGTCCCAGGTAGGTAACCGTGAAGATGATGAGAAAAAGAAATACACTCTTCAGGATGATGTAGTTACCCTATCAGAAAAACCTCTTGATGCATCCAACGACGATCTGTTCTCAAAGAATCGTTCTAAAGCCATAATGGCCTACAAGCAGTTCTCAAACATCAGCATTGAAGATGCTGCAAAATCAGTATCACAGAGTCAGGAACTTCCACAGCAGAAGACTGAGGATGTAGATAATGAAGAAACACAGTCAGATGAAGCAATGAAGACTGATCCAGAGAATAAGGATGACAAAGAGAAAGATAAGAAAAAGATAGATAAGGAAAACGATAAAAAATCAAACGGTGAAGAACTTTCTGACGAGGAACAGGCTGAGCTTGACGAGCTTAAGAAACGAGATCAGGAAGTAAAGACACATGAAAAAGCTCATCAGAGCGCAGGTGGACAGTATGCAAGTGCCCCTGTGTATGAATATAAGAAAGGTCCTGACGGAAATGACTACGCTGTAGGTGGTCATGTAAATATTGATACCTCAGAGGAGAGCGATCCTGATAAGACAATAGAGAAAATGAGAATTGTCATCAAGGCAGCAAAAGCTCCTGCACAGCCATCAGGTCAGGATATGAAGGTTGCAGCTGAGGCTCAGCAGACTTTAAATGAAGCTCAGATGGAAAAGGCCAAGCAGCAACAGGAAGAAATGAAGACTGAGGATACTTCAAAGGGTGAGGATGAATCCGCCGACACAAAGGTAGAGGCTGAGGATATCAAGACAGAATCTCAGCCAGATTCCAAGCCAAAAGCAAGTTTATCCGAGAGTTAATTCAAAGGCGCTTAGTAAAGCGCCTTTCTCATGTCTATACACTTATAAAACCTACAGACTGAACTGATATCTTGCAAAGATAAACAGAACATTACCATTGTTATGTACACCAGGTACATAGGCTGCCTGCAGATTCAGACCTCTGTAGCCTACACCAAATAAAGGCAGAGCCAGAGGCACAGGAATATACTTGTACTCATGACGCTGAGTTAA
>JAZRAY010000087.1:0-8387 GCA_045634805.1 Succinivibrio sp.
CAGACCCAGAATAGAACCCTGAGAGAAGTCCAGACCGCCCATGGTCATGATGAAGAACACGCCCATTGAGGCAATCATGATTACGTATACCTGAGACATAGCCAGTGGTAGCTTATGCATCATCTTTCCGTCGGTCAGGAAGTTGAACAGGAAGAATACTAAAACAAGTCCAACGATTGGCAGTAATGAGCGAATCATTCTCATTCTGCGAAGTTTTTTCTGTTCCAGATCTTTCTTGTTGTTATTCTGATCTTTGTTTCCTAGTGTGTCTGACATGGTCTGGCTCCTTAAACCAATATCTAAGTTCGTATTGTTTGTTGCAATGTCTGTCATTTCTTATATTTCTCCATTAAACCATCATTGAGATCAGGCTGTTTTCATTCAGTTCACGAGAACGTGGAAGCTCACCCTTTAATGCACCGTCCTTCATAATAATGATGCGGTCGCACATTCCAATAAGCTCCATCAGCTCCTCAGAAATCATGATGATTGATTTACCCTGTTTTCTCATGCGGTCCATCAGCTGGTAAATATCCTGCTTTACCTTGATATCGATACCACGGGTAGGTGAATCGAGTACCACGATGTCTGAACCTTTACCAATCCAGCGAGCCAGAACAACCTTCTGCTTGTTACCGCCGGACAGCTCAGATACAAACTGATCGGTATTTACCATCTTTACAGACATTTCCTTTGCATAATCGATTGCAAACTTTTTAATCTTGCCCCAGTTAAGAATACCGGCATTATTTGATAATTCATCCAGTGAAGGCATTGCAATGTTGTCACGGATACTCTGATTCAGAACAACAGACTCGTTATCTCTATCTTTTGATGTATATGCGATAGAGTGAGAAATTGCTGTTGGAATATCGTTAATCTGAGTGCCGTCTGCAAGTACTACAGAACCTTCTCTGTCAAAGCTTGCACCGAAAATTGCCTTTCCGATTTCATGCATGCCAGACTCTGACAGACCACCGAATCCAAGAATCTCGCCTTTGTGAAGATCAAAGCTTACGTTTGAGATTAGACCTGGAACGGTTACATTCTTAACTGATAACACAACCTCATCGCTTACCTTCTCACCGTAGTCAGAACGGTAGTAATCACCGGTAACCTCACGACCTACCATCAGTTTCTTCAGATCATCCTCGGTTACATCCTTACTCTTTACGGTATCTATGTATTCACCGTCACGAAGAATGGTGATGGTATCTGACTTAGCCAGAATTTCTGGTAAATCGTGAGAAATGAAGATAACTGTATTTCCCTGTTCACGGATGCGGTTCATGTGCTTGTACAGCTCTTCACGACCTTCCTGAGACAGAGCAGTAGTGGTCTCATCGATAACTACAATCTTTGGATTGAAGTAGGTTGCCTTTACGATTTCAATCAGCTTTCTCTCTTCGAAGTTGTAGTTGTCTACAAGATCGTCAGCCTTGATGAAATCAAATCCGTATTCCTTTAACAGGCGGTTTGCTTCAGCATTCATTGCAGGAGTATTTCTGAAACCGTAGGTGATGAATCTTTCCTCATGACCTAAAAAGATGTTCTCAGCAACGGTCAGACCTGATAGAGTTCCTAACTCCTGAACAATGATTGATACGCCTCTGTTGTTTGCGTCTACCTGATTCTTTGGATGGATATCCTCACCGTCCAGGGTAAAGGTACCGCTTTCCATTGGGTAGATACCGGTTAACATGTTGGTCATGGTTGACTTACCTGAACCGTTTTCACCGATAAGTGCGTGAACTTCGCCTTTGTTGATATCAAAAGATACGTTGTTAAGTGCTCTGTTGATACCGAAATGTTTGGTAATGTTTCTAACTTGTAATCTTACTTCGCTCATTTTTCTTATCCTTATTACTTAACGATTTCGCCCTTAGCTACCTTGGTGGTCAGTGTGATGATTACCAGCAGAGCTAAACCAGTGATAACGTCCTGAATAGCTGTTGGAGCACCAAGTGAAATGAAGCCGAAGAAGATGATGTTAACGATGAACTCACCCAGGATAATTGCCTGAAGTGGAATTCCGTACTTCATGAATGCAAGACCGAAGAAGCATCCCATTGTTGGAACGAAGTTACGTGCCATTGATGACATGCCGGTTGCAGCAACCATTGAAGAACCGTAGCTGATGGTTAGAACAGCCATTGCGCCGAAGAATGCGCCTGAAAGAATGAATGCGTAAACTTTGAACTTATCAACATTGATACCCATGTTCTTGGCTACGAACTCATCTGAACCGATTGCGTATGTATAGGTACCGAACTTGGTATAGTTCAGGATACCGTATGCAATGATGAAGGTAATCACTGCTAGGATGATGTTGCCTGGCATAGAACCGAATGCACGTAGTGAAGAAGGTAGAGTCTGAACAACACCGCCAGCCATATAGTTAGCAACTGACTCATAAATCAGAGCAAGACCTGCAGTAACAATCATTGATGGAATACGGAGCTTAACATATAGAACACCGTTTACCAGGCCAACTAAAGCACCTGTTGCGATAGCACCAGCAATCAGGCCGGTGTACCCCATCTGGAAGTGGGTAGCCAGCTGGCATCCTACAACTGCTGACAGGATAATGTTCGCACCGATAGAAAAGTCGAACAGACCCATGTCCATCACGAAATAGAATCCAATTGCGCCAACTGTGGCAATTAAACTTGCCTGAAAGTAGTTAAGTAGGTTATCTGGTGATCCGAAATTATCTGGAGTTAAAACTTTGAATATAGCCCAGGATAGAAATACCAGCGCTACTAAAACTATGTAACCTTTAGTTGCACCGGAGAGATTTTTTATTCCAGTCATGATGTTGATTCCTTTATTGCATGTGAGGCAGAACCTGACATGGGTTTGTTTTAGTTGAGGCAAGTGCCTTTTGTTGTAAACATGCACATTTGTGCATTTCTGTTAGTTTCAATGTATACGAATTTTGAATTAAAATCACGTAAACGGTTACGATAATATATGAATATGCACAAAATTTAATTAAATTTGGTCGTTTTTTTGAATCAAATCACATAAACAATTAAAATACATATATCTTACAAAGTGTTAGAAACTCTTATTCCATCTATATTTGTGCATAATTTTGTGAATTGGTTTCATTGTCAGTACGCAATTACCTGCAAAAACTAAAATTATTTACATTCTGATTAAGAAAAACTATTTGTACATAACAAATTATACAAATGTAAACTTTTAGAATTTTTGTAACTAATTGAAAAATAAGGTATTTATATAAATATCTGAATTATGTGCAAAAATACTTTTCTGATTTTGTGATCTCCGCACACGTTTACGTTAAAAAAGTTAGTATCATTTACACATGTATTGAGCGGGGTAACTCGCCATTACCTGCAACCAATATTACGTTGCCAATCAAACATTGAAGGATAAGTATATGAAATTTACTATGAAAAAATTTGCAAAAGCAATTGCTTGCGCAGCTGTTGCTACTACAATTGCATCTTTCAGCACCACTGCAAATGCAATTGAAAACAAGGACATCAAGATTGGTGTTTCAATCTGGTCATCAACTGATGTTCTAGGTTCAGCTTGTAAGAAAGTTCTTGATGCAGCTGCTTCTGCACTAGGTGTTCAGGTTCAGTACATCGACCAGGCACACGTATCAGAGAAGGTAACTGCTTCTGTTGAGCAGTTAGCTGCTGCTGGCTGTCAGGGTATCATTATCTGTAACTCATCAGATACTGAAATGACTTCTGCAATTAAGACTGCAAATGACAACGAAGTATATTTAACTCAGTTCTTCCGTATTATTTCTAAGGATGCAAGCCCAGCAATCTACAAGATGGCTGAGAAATCACCATACTACATCGGTGCAGTTCACGAGAAGGAGCCAGAGAACGGTGAGAAGTTAGCAGGCATTCTATTAGAGAAAGGCTGCCGTAACATCGGTCTGATTGGCTGGGAGCAGGGCGATGCTACCTGGTTAGGTCGTTGGGCTGGTTACAAGGCTGGTGTTGAGAAGTGGAACAAGGAGCATCCAAACGATAAGGCTGTTCTATCAGATCCACAGTATGCTGGTACTACCTCAGAGGGTGGTTCAAAGGCTGCTGAAGCTTTAATGGCTGCAAATCCTAAGCTAGACGCTCTAATCCCAGCTGGTGGTGGCGGTGACCCATTACAGGGTGCTATTGCTGCTGTTGAGCGTGCAGGCAAGACCGGCAAGATCCAGATCGTTTCAACCGACTTCCTACCTGATTTAGGTGAGAGATTAAAGAACGGTTCAATGGCTGGTCAGTCAGGCGGTCACTACTGCGATCCTCTATTTGCTTTCATGATGACCTACAATGCAATCAAGGGCAACTACAAGGATTTCGAGGGCAAGTTTGAAGACGTTAACTTCCCATACCTATACGTATCTTCACCAGATGACTACGCTGAGTACGAGAAGTATTTCGTAGAGAAGCTTCCATACACTGCTGAAGAGTTCGTTGAGATGGCAAATCAGGATCTAGCTGGCTTAAAGGCAACTGCTGCTAAGCTATCTATCCAGGACGCTGCTGCTCGTTCTAAGTAAGATTCAAAACTCATTTTAAATAACGTAATGCTCCGGCCCTCAAAAGCCGGAGTTTTTTAATTGTAAATCTTGAAAAGAACGTTGTTTAAAAGCTCTATCAGTTCCTTTTTCTCAAATGAAATCTCTCCGCTCATCCATCTGTTGATAACTCCAACAAATCCGCAGATTGTAAATGTTCCCTCGATAATATCCTGCTTAAGCTCCTTTTCACCTAAATCAGAATAATCGCAGCTTATGTATTTCTTAAGAAAGATATCCACTGCTCTGGCGGTAAACTCACCGTTTGAATTTTGGATTAAAAGCAGAATCTTTTTCTTGTTTTTCTCAAAGTAATCAATCAGATAGACAATAAGACAGCTTACATTCTCGATTTTCTTCTGCTGTGCATTCTGATCATAAATCTTGGCCATATGGGCTATGGCCTCATCCTCAATAGCCTTTACCAGATCCTCAATACTTCTGTAGTGCTGATAGAAGGTTCCTCTTCCCAAAAGGGCATGTCTTGAGATTTCTGCTACTGTGATTTCGTTGGACTTCTTATGCTCAATCAGATGAAAAAAGCTTTCTCTGATTGCAAGTTCGGTCTTTTTGAACCTTAAATCTTCCTTCATTGTCTTTGTCCTTATGCCATTATGCACAGCTGTGGAGATTTTATTGAACAGTTGTACATTAAGTGTTTATTATCTTACAGATCAGCCGTGGCTATCATTGACGATTTACCTATAGTTTATATACTTTTAATGAACAGGTGTTTAATAATATACCACTGTAGTATATCTATATGATTCTGAGGTGAATTTTGTTTTGATAACAGGTGTATTTAATAAGGATTTCTGATGAATTTAACACGTAAGCATTACCTCATTGGAGTAGCAGTTACCGTGCTGTTTGCGGTTATTGCGATTTTCAATCTGGGAATCAGCAGAGAGCAGACTCAGACTGAAGCACTGCCTTTAAGAGTAAAGGCAATGACAGTGTCTTCGGATATGATGTCATCGTCTCTTATTTATGCTGGTGAAATTCACAGTAAATTTGAAACTCCACTGTCATTTCAGGTTGGCGGAAAGGTACAGGAAAGACTTGTTGAGGTCGGTGATCGTGTAAGCAAGGGTCAGGTCCTTCTAACTCTTGATAAGAAAGACCTTCAGCAGAGTATCCGTAATGCAGATGCTAAGGTAAAGAATGCAAGATCTGCTCTTGATCTTGCAAGAAAGAATCTTGATAGATATAAAAAGCTTCTAAGTGCAGGCGCTGTAAGCCGTCTGTCCTATGATCAGTGTCAGCATGAGTATAAGTCAGCTCTGTCTGCTTTAGAGCAGGCCAATGCAAACTATGAGGAGAGCAGAAATCAGCTTAACTACGCAGAATTAAAGGCTGACAGAGACGGTATCATTATTCAGACCTATGTAGACCCGGGACAGGTTGTAAATACCGGCACAACTGTACTTACCCTTGCTGTTGATTCAAATCTTCAGGCTCAGTTCAATGTACCTGAACAGGCTGTATCTTCTCTTAAAATCGGCTCTGGTGTAAAGATCAGTTCAAATTACAGTTCTGATGAGATTGAAGGAACAATCTTTGAGATCTCTCCTATAGCAGATGACAGAACCCATACCTTCAGAGTAAAGGCTTCATTTGCAGATAACGGAGCCCTAAAACTCGGTATGACTGTCAGAGTGTCTTTAGATACAGCTGCCAGCAGCATATCCAACTATATTCCTCGCTCTGCTGTAACCGCAATCAATGGTGAAAGCGGTGTCTATACCATAGAAAACAATAAGGCCGTCTTCAAAAAGGTTACACTGGGTAGTCTTAAGGAAGATAAGGTTGAAATCATAGCTGGTCTGAATCAGGGCGATGTAATTGTAACTGCCGGAGCAAACAGACTTCACGAAGGTCAGATTGTGGAGATTATGTAATGCGATTTAATCTTGCACAATGGAGCCTTTCTCATAAGGCTCTGATCTATTTCTTTTCAGCTCTTCTTCTTATTTCCGGCGTATTTTCCTATCTTTCACTGGGGCGAATGGAAGATCCGGACTATACCATCAGACAGATGGTTATCTATACGCAGTGGCAGGGAGCCACAGCAAAACAGGTTGAGGAACAGGTTACTGATGTTCTTGAGAAAAGGCTTCAGGATCTTGAAAAGCTCGATCATATAGAAAGCTATTCCATGCCAGGCCAGAGCATTATCTACGTTAATCTTAAGGATTCTGTAAACAAGCAGGATATCCGCAGACTCTGGACTGATGCCCGCAATCTGGTCATCTCTGAAACTCCAAATCTGCCAAAAGGAGTTGCAACTCCTCAGGTAAATGATCACTTTGATGATGTTTTCGGCATGATTTACGCCTTAACCGCGGATGACGGCTATACCATGCGCGATATGAAGGATGAGGCTGAGAAAATCAAGGCTGCCATTCTGAATCTCAAACAGACTAAGAAGGTCATGCTGATAGGCGACAGAACCCAGTGTATCTATGCTGATGCAGATCCTTACGTAATGATGAAATCTGATGTCAGCGTATCTGATATTAAAAAACTGATTCAGAGTGAAAATACCGTAACTGATTCCGGCATCATTTCCGGTCAGAAGGACATGATTCCTTTAAGACTGAACAACAACTTCAAGTCAGAAACAGAGCTGTCTCTGCTTCCTATAAATAAGAACGGAAGAGTCATAAGATTATCCGATATTCTAAAAATCAGAAACACCTATGTTGAGACAGGTGAAAAAGCCTTTTTCTATAACGGACAGCCTGCAATCGGTATAGCTGTATCAATGGTTTCAGGTGAGAACATCATTGATTTTGGCGATGAGCTTAAAAAGGTCGTAAAAGAGTGCAGTGCCTCACTTCCTGCAGGAATGGAGCTGCACAAGGTTGCAGATCAGGCAAAGAATGTTGATAACGCAATTTTCAGCTTTGTTCGCTGTCTTGTTGAAGCACTGATCATTATTTTCGGTGTAAGTATCTTCAGTCTGGGAACACATGCAGGCCTTGTGGTTGCTCTGTGTATCCCTCTTGTGCTTGCCATTACCTTCTCCATCATGTATTACATGGGAATTGACCTGCAGAGTGTTTCTTTAGGCGGTCTTATCATTGGTCTTGGTCTTCTGGTAGATGATGCGATGATTGTAATTGAAATGATCATCGTAAAGCTTCATGAAGGTCTTGGAAAGGTTGAGGCTGCGGTAGTAGCTTTCAGCGAAACCGCTATTCCAATGCTTACAGGAACCCTGATTACCTGCGCAGGCTTTATTCCTGTGGCTCTGGCGGAGGGCTCCGCATCTGAGTTCTGCTGTACTCTTTTCTATGTCATAAGTATTGCTCTGATTGTCTCCTGGTTTGTAGCAGGTCTTGCCACACCGCTTTTTGCATATCATCTGATTGGAGATGTATCTAAACAGAAGGAAAGCCGTTTTTCAGGCTTTATTAAGCGTTTCAGAGCAGAGTACAGAAAACTTCTAATCCTCTGTATAGAAAAGAGAATTACTGTTCTAATCTCTGTTTCTGTTCTCTTTGTTCTCTGTGCCTTCGGTTTTACTCAGCTTCGTACTGAGTTCTTCCCTGCATCATCACATCCTGAACTTGTTTTAAGAATGGAGCTTCCTGCAGGCGCATCCTATAAGAACAGTGAGGAAGTTGCGGCACGTTTTGCAGAGGAAATTAAAAACAGCGAGAATCTTGAGTATTACTCCTATACCGTAGGAGAGGGCAATCCTAGATTTGTGCTTACCTTCTCTCCTGCCAATGCAAAACCAAATATGGCCGAATTCATCATGGTCGCAAAGGGAATTGATGAGAGATCAAGACTTGAAAAGGAAGTAAAAGAG
>JAZRAY010000088.1:0-3206 GCA_045634805.1 Succinivibrio sp.
TACAGCCATATCTGTCCTGTAAAAGTTTTGCGGCTCTATAGATCAGGTTCTTTTTTACATCAAAGCCAAAATCTGTAGTTAACTCTATTTTTTCATCTGAAGTAACTTCAAAATGCATCATATCGCCATAATCTAAAACAACGAACAGTGTTTGCAGATTATGATAGCCATCCTCTCTTTTTCCTGTGATATACAGAAACAGATTAAGTTTGCATGGACTTAGAAAATTGTATTTCATGATAATTTTGAGTTAATTCAGTGCGGTAACACTGTTAATTTTGATTAAGACTTTGTTGTTTGTGCTGCTGATTTCAATGTCAGAAGGAAGAACATAGCCTCCTTTAAAGGCTTTGTACTGTTTGTAGTTAACTGTATATCCCTCTGCCAGAGTTGCACTTTTTACGTATCCCTCGGCATCATATGAGCACTTTCCTTCTGGAATTCCAAACATGATGTTTGGCAGTTTTTCAACAGGAATATCCAGATTGAACTGCTCTTTTAGAAGAGCTCTTGCATTGTCGCCGTGGAAACTTCTTCCCTGAACATCAAGATAGGTTGTACCGTTCGCAAGAACATCAAGCTTTGCGTAGCGCATCCCCATTGGTCCTAAAAATTCCAGAGAAAAAGCTTTGTTCTTATAGTGATAAACGCTGTTTACAGATAGTCTGCTGTTATTTCTTGATGAGAATAACGCAATTTTGTTGTTTTCTTTCAGTTCGTTTATCTTTGAAATCTTTTCAACTCTCTGCTCATAAGTAAGTTTTGAAAAATCTGTTTCTTCAATTCCACTAGAACAGGCATTAAGTAATACTGCTAAAGCACAGATAGCAGGTAAACAAATTTTATTTTTTAACATCTTGGTGTTCCTGAGCTTCTTTTAGAATGTTATAGATTCTTATCAGCTCCTGATGAGATGCAAATCCTTTCATATTCAGGTCAGATGCTATCAGAGTTCCAAATCTTGCCTTGCCGTTAACATGATCAAGCGCAGCCTCAAAGGTCTCTTTACCAAACAGAAGCTCAAGACCGTTCTGATAATCCTCAAGCTTCAGAGAGCCTTCCGTCTTACACTCTAATATCTTGGTAATACACTGATAGAATGCAATTTTGTCTAAAGTGAAATTAACCTGATTGAATGTAATTGTCCACTGAGCATATTCAAGAGCTTTTTCATGCTCGCCAGCTGCAAGAGCAATAAGGCAGCGTAACTCTCCCATGCGTAGAGTTTCCCATGCAGACTTGCTGTCTGGAAGAATTCCAAGAAGAGGGCAGACTAGGGCATCATTGTCGACATTTTCATTTTCTAATTCATCAAGATAGCTCTTATAGGTCTCTATAGATTCCTCGGTCTGAGGAAGTGAAAGCAGAGCTTCCTGGAAATCAATTCCGCTGTTGGTATTGTTATAGATAAGATCATCAACAGGATAAATTTCTGACATACCAGGAACAATGGTTCTGTATACACATACTCCAAGATAATTGTATGAGCGTACGTAGATATCAAAACCTAGTTTTGCAATCATATATCTTAGAGCTTTGTACTGCTCCTGAGTATTACCGCTGAAATCCCATGCAACAAAACGATAATCTGGGACCTTTTTGAACATCTGCATTGGCAGAATACCGGTAGAATCAACGAAATGACTCTCCAGATTTACAATGTCAGAGGTTCTTTCTAAATCGAAATCTGGTGCATCAAAATTATCAAGATCGCTGAAGGTTCTACCCTGCATCAGTTCTGTAAGAGTTCTATCAAGAGCAACCTCAAAGATAGGATGTGAACCGAATGAGGCAAAACATGTTCCGTTACTCTGATTAAAGAGAACTACGCATACAACAGGGAATTTTCCTCCTAAGGATGCGTCATAGCAGACCGCTGTCAGGTTATTGCCCTTTAATTCCTGAAGAGTTTTGAAAGACTTTTCGTATTTTGAAAGAATTTCATCAGGAATAACCGGTAAAGCCAAACCTCTTTTGATAACTTCTTTCTTTACGTATCTTTCAATGATTTCTGATAATCCCTGAACCAGGGCTTCATACTCGGTATTGCCTGCAGACATACCGTTAGATCCATAAAGATTATCCAGCAGATTTACAGGGAAGTATACGACCTCTCCATTTCTTGCATTGGTAAAGGGAATTGAACAAACGCCTCTTGAAAAAGATGATGACTGAAGATCAACAAGATCCTCAAGGTTTAATTCTGTATTTTCTGAATAGAATTTGCGTAATGATGCATTTAGAACATCATTTGGAATACTAGGATCGGCCTGATCAATGACAGTCCACTTCTCATCTTTGAAATGAACGTAAGGAGCATTGGAATTGTCTAATCCTAGATAGTAATCTGAGAAAGATAGGTGTGTTGCAAGTCTCTCAAAGAGTTCTCCGTAAGCAGACGCTCTTGCTGCAAGTCTTGATGAACCTTTTCCATTTGTGTAGATGCAAGGCAAAGATGCAATAGCTAAATGCACTGAATATACGTTATCTAGAGGATTTAACCAGTTATCCTCGACAACTTCTATATTTAGTTTTTTTAAAGTATCAGTGAAATGTTCAATACTCTGCTCTAAAGGAGCATCCTTACCAACAATGGTAGTCATTTTTTATCCTATCTGAATATACATAAACAAAACACCCATATGATACCACAAAGGTTAATTCGCATTAATCGCGGGTAATGATATGTGTCGACGTTTTTAACTAGAAAATAGGGAAAATTTCAAAGAAATGAGTTAATTCTTATTAGTTGCGCTTTTTTACTGTTAATATTCTATTGTGTATACCTTTATATATATAAATGAATAGTATGGATAAAACAAAAACTGAGATTGAACCTCCTGTCTCCTCAAATTATCCTGATGACAGTTTTGTCTCTGATGATGAAATTGAAGATCTGACCAGAATGGATTACGACCGTTCTGTAATCATGAATATGGCTGGTCCCATGAATGCAAAGAAAGCGGTAAGTATGATGCATAGGATAATGGGAGAAAAAGAGAAGAAACATCCTTTAAAACCAAAATACATAAGGCAGGATATCCTCGATAAAATCAAGGACCTTGAAGCTGAATTTGAAAAGGAGAAACTTGAAAATTCAGAAGGAACGGATAATCCTGAAGACTCCTCCTTATCTAAAGAAGTGTCTAACTCTCATATTGATAATACTGACGATACTATTTCCTCTCAGGAACCTCAGGCCAGAT
>JAZRAY010000089.1:0-4346 GCA_045634805.1 Succinivibrio sp.
CGTCAGCTTCAGGAAGAGGATATTCAGAAACCTGTATCAATTCAGCAGATTGCAGATGAGACAGGAAAGGATCCTGAGACAGTTAGAAACCTGTTATCACTGCTAGAAGGAACCAGTCCTTTGGATGTGAGTGTAAGAGGCTCTGACGATGATAAGGAAGTTTCTCTTTTAGATGTTGTTCCTGACACTAAGCTGGTTTCTCCTTTTGAGCATGTTGATCAGAGAGAAGTTGTTGAGATTGTAAGAGCCTGGTTTAATGAACTTCCAGAAAAACAGCAGATGGTTGTTCTATACAGATTTGGCTTAAATGACGAGGATGTTCTTACCTTAGAAGAGGTTGGTAAAAAGATTGGTTTAACCAGAGAACGCGTTCGTCAGATCCAGAGTGAGGTTTTAAAATCTCTGCGAAAGACTTTTGAAAACTACGGAATTGATAAAAATTCCTTAGGAATGCAGAATATCAACTAATCAAGAAATTCCGCCGATTTTTGGCGGAATTTTTACATCTGGACTATAAAAGCTTTCCTTTCAGTTCATTCAGAACATTCAGGGCTTCAATTGGAGTCATAGAATTCAGGTCGAGTTCCTTAATTCTATTTTCAACTTCACTGTCTTTTTCTTTGTAAATAATCTTCTCGGTTACTTTTTCCTCAGAGTGTGTAACTGGGGCTAATTCAGATGATTCTTCCTTAATTGAAGAGTGTTTTTTCATTGAATTGATGTATGTTTTAGCCTTTGAAATTACACCAGATGGCAAGCCTGCCAGATTACCAACCTCAATTGCATAGGAATAGTTCTGAGAGCCTTTATTTGCCTGATACATAAAGACAATCTTTCCTTCAAATTCCTTTGCTTTAAAGCAGATATTTTCGATATTGTCGTAGGTATCAGCCAGAGAGGCGATTTCAGGATAATGTGTTGAAAACAGAGTAAAGCTCTTTACGTTTGCACACATATACTCTGCAATAGACAGTGCAAGTGCACTTCCCTCATAGGTAGAGGTGCCTCTTCCGATTTCATCCATTAAAACGAGACTGCTTGAGGTTGCATTATTGATTATGGATGATGCTTCTTCCATTTCCACCATGAAGGTTGAACGACCGGATGAAAGATCATCTGATGCTCCGATTCTTGTAAAGATTCGGTCAATATTTCCGATCACAGCGTGGGTTGCAGGAACATATGAACCTAATCTTGCCATAATCGAAATAAGAGCTGTCTGTCTCATGAATGTAGACTTACCGCCCATGTTTGGACCGGTGATAACCATCATCTGTTTCTTATCAAGGCAGATTGAATTAGAAACAAATGGAGAATCTGTTAGTGTCTCAATACCAGGATGTCTTCCGTTTTCGATCTTGATGATGTGCTGATCACTAAGTTCAGGTCTTACATAGTTTCTTCTTTCTGCAAGCGCCGCAAATCCAATTAGAACATCAAATATTGAGAGCTTAGATGAAAGATTTATCAGTCGAGGGAGCTCTTGCTGAAGCTTTCTGATGATTTCGTTGAAAATCTCATTCTCAAGTACCAGAGCTCTTTCTTTTGCACTTAGTGCCTTTTCCTCTAACTCCTTTAATTCAGGAGTAATATATCTTTCATTGTTCTTCAGAGTCTGTCTTCTGATATATGTTGAAGGAACCTTGTCTGCCTGAGCTTTTGATACTTCAATGTAGAATCCGTGAACAGAATTAAAGTTAACTTTTAAAGTTGAGATTCCAGTTTTTATCTTTTCGTTTTCTTCGATTTTTGCAAGAAGTGCTTCTGAACCGCTCATTAGTTCACGAAGTTCATCAAGCTCCTGATTGTATCCGTTCGCGATTACATTTCCATCTCTGATAAAAGTAGAAGGATTATCAAGAATTGATTGTGTCAGTAAGTCAGCAACATCTCTTAATGGATCAATCTGTTCATTGAAATCCATAAGAATTTCCTGATTAGACTGTACCAGTCCCTGCTTTAGGGAAGGGATCATCTTTAATGAATCCCTAAGAACAGCCATATCTTTAGGTCTTGATGATGATAAACCGATACGGGCAATAATTCTTTCTATATCACCGATGTTGTCTAAAACTGCTTTTAAGCTATCCTTATCGGACTGCATAAGAGCAGAGACCATATCAAGTCTGTAGTTAATTTCAGTGTTATTTCTCAATGGTTCAACGATCATTTTTCTGATCAGTCTCTGTCCCATTGGAGTTGAAGTATTATCAAGAATTGAAAGCAGGGAACCGTAGTGTTCTCCCTTCAGATTAGACAGAAGCTCTAGGTTTCTCTGAGCACATTTATCTAAAATAACAAAGGCGCTGTTGTCATCTCGGCTGATCTGTTTTATATGTTCTATGGAAACATTCTGTGTCTGTTTTACGTAGTTAAGCAGGGCACCTGCCGCACAGATTCCATCTTCAAGATTCTCAATATCAAAACCGAACAGGCTATTGGTTTCAAACTGTTTACATAGCAGCTTATAGCAGTTCTGCAGATCAAAATTCCAAGGAGCCAGTGCTTTTTTTGAGCTAATCTCTGCAAAAAGATTTAATTCTCTGAAATTCTCCGGGTAAACAATTTCAATAGGGGATACCTTATCAAGGTAAAGCATCAGTTCTTTTTCATTTGCACAGACAGCAGTTTTAAATGTACCTGAGCTCAATGACAGATAAGAGAAGCCAAAGTATCTTTTACCCTTGAATACGCAGGCAATCAGATTGTCTGAACCATCAGGAGCGATTCCTTCATCTGTTACAGTACCAGGTGTAATTATTTTTGAAACCTTGCGAACCATTGTCTTCTGATTGCCTGGTGTTCCAACCTGTTCACAGATGACGCATGATTCTCCCAGTTTTATAAGTCTGGCAATATAGTTGTCTACAGCATGGAAAGGAACTCCTGCCATAGGAATAGGCTCTCCGTTATTAGTTCCTCTTCTGGTCAGAGTCAGATCTAACAGTTTTGCAATTTTCTTTGCATCATCATAGAAGAGTTCATAAAAATCTCCCAATCTGTATAAAACCAGTGTATCTGGATAATTTGCTTTAATTTCCAGATACTGACGCATCATTGGTGTAACATTTTTATTATTATCTTCCATTTGAGTTCCAATATAATTGAATCGTCTTCTTAAGAAAGAAATATATCCTTAAATAAGAATACATTTGATATTTTTTGGACGATTTTTTTTAATTTTTACGAAATATTCTTGCTTTTTAAGTGTTTTTGTAGCTTTTTTTTGAAAAAATAACTAATCTTAAAACAAAATAATAATTAGATTTTTTTTAATGCAATGTATTCTATCACCTTTGAGAGAACATGGCATTTGTGATGGAATTTTCGCTAATAAACAGGCATTCTGATATGGAAATAGATGAAATCTTTTTAATGTGTGAGGACGTTGCATGCAGCGCAATAGATGGCTGTCCTTCAAAAACATACAACAAACTTTCTATTCTATTGGATAAGGTTGTATCAATTTTCCCTCTTTTAGATGATTCTTTTCCATTGATCTTCAAGCAGATATTAGAGTCACTGTTATCTTTTCAGTCTAAAAACGATTTAAATAGAATTGCCGATTGCGTTAATTTTGAATTACCTTCTCTAATTGAAGAGCATAAGAGAAAGTGAATCTTATTTAATCTTCAACTTCTATTCTTCTACAAGATTTGCTCCTAGAATAACGGCTCCTGTTCTGGAGTAATTGTCAAAACGAATGTTCGGATTGTTTTGTATAGTCTTCTCGAGCAGATACCTGTAATAGGTATATGGCTTGACTGTCTTTCTAATTTTTCCGTCGTTGCAGTTAACTGTTATTATTTCAAGGTCTCTAAAGAGATTCTTACTGTCAGTTCTTCCTGCATGAGTCTGATTTTCTGAGAACGCAAAATCTGTTCCAAACAGAAGTATATTTTCTGGTTTTGCTGCAGAGGCTATTTCTATTGCCACGTTTAAAACGGATCCTGTAATCTGCACAAAATCTGACTGTTCTTCCGGAAGATAATCGATGAAATCCAGCTGTTTTTTCTTAAAGATATATCTCTTTTTACAACTAAAGAGATTGATAACCGGTGAAGGTGTATTTGCGCAGAATATGAATAATGAATTGTTTAGTTCTTCTTTATAAGGATTTATATCACCGATTTTTTCTGGAGACATCCTTGAATCACAGGTAACAATTACATCAGGAATAACTCCATTTTCCAGAAGATATTTTAAGGCCACATCAATTGACACAATAGGTACATGTTCCCTGTTTAATTTTTTTAACTTCTCTATATTGTCCTTCAGTGATGGTCCTGGGGCTGCTACAGCAACCTTCTTTCCTAGATTTAATAAATCATTCTGATCAAGCAATT
>JAZRAY010000090.1:0-1994 GCA_045634805.1 Succinivibrio sp.
TCTCTGTCAGCATTGGGCTGGGATTTCAGAATGTCCTACCAGACTGCTCAGGATGATGTTAATAATTCAAATGTGAATATTCATAACGGAGCCGCATTTGCTGTTGCCACAAGACTTTCCAACGGTATCGGTATTGCCTATGGTCTTAGCTACTACTATCTGCAGCCTGATAAGAATCAGATGATGGCAAAGGAATTTTCCCCTCAGATACAGAAGATGTATCATCTTGGCAGTTCAGATGCGGATTTATATACAGCCTATTCACTGCGTCCTACCTATAAGATTGATAAAGGTCTTTCTATTACCTATGGTAACTTCGGTGAAGGACTATATGCTGCATTTAACGCAACCATTACCAAATACAATAAGTACACCAATCATCTGTACAGCTATGAAGCCGTTTTAAATTACGCCTTTGAAAATGGCTTTTCATCAACCTTAGGCTATGGAATGAAAAGATTTGATGGAGCAAATATCATCTCAGATCTGACTTTTGGTCTGTACTATACCTTCAATCCAAATTTCAAGGTATTTGCCGAAGCTTCATTTGATATTGGCTCTAAACCAGACAGATTCTATTCAGACACTCAGATCCGTCGAATGGCTCTTGATAAAAATAAAGGGCTCATCGGAGCTGAATACTCTTTTTAATATGATATGATAAACAAAAACTTTAATTGGGAAAAACATATGTTAATCAAAAAGATCAAAGTTTCACTAATTGCACTTGCTGCTGTTTTTGGTACCCAGGCTTTTGCTGATACAGGCTTTAAGGTTCCTGTTCACTATAACGTTGAACTTGTTGACGGTATCAGTGATTACAGCGGATACAGCAGATTTAGCAGAATGATTGAACTTGGTTCAGGCAAACATCAGGTTGTATTAAGCTTTAAGGATACCTTCAAGGAAGGAAAGGACACAAAACTTGTTCAGTCCGTAAATCCTGTTGTAGTCAATATTGAAAACCTGAAAAATGATCAGGTTCTAACCTTCCAGTACAAGCTACCTTCAGGAATCGCTCAGGCAGAGCGTTTTGCTGAACAGCAGAAAATCACTTTAACTGACAAAGATGGCAAGCCAGTTCCATCATCAGAGGCTAGCTACTTTGTATTGACCTCTGAGCGTGGTTTCTCTTTAATGAGAGACTATAAGGCTGAGCTTACCTCATTAGGAAGACTATACGCTCCATCAGATGTACCTGATGCACAGCGTGGTATTACCATGACAAGATACGGCACCCCAACCATTAAGGCCAGTGCAGAAGGTTCTGTATCAGGAGCTCCTACTCAGGGCTTAACCTTAGAGCCTATGAGCAGCAGCACTTCAGCAATGAGCACTTCTGCTGTAGGCGGTGGAGTTGTAAACTCAGTTACATACAACGAGCTTGTTAACATGTACAACAGTGCAGACGATGCTACCAAGCTTAAGTTCGTTAAATATGTAATGTCACACTAATCAGTAAAAAGGCAGTGCAAATGCACTGCCATACTTTTCTTTTAATATGAATAAACTTCCTTTAAGCGTCATCATTCTTACCCACAACGAAGAAGACAATATCAAAGACTGCATAGAAAGTGCTCTATTTGCAGATGAAATCCTGGTTTTAAACAACGACTCTCACGATAAAACAGTTGAAATTGCACAGTCCCTAGGTGCAAAGGTTATTGAAAGAGACCTTAATAACGACTTTTCAGCACAGAGAAATTTTGGAATAGAAAACGCCAAGCATGACTGGATTTTCATGCTTGATGCGGATGAACGCATCACAGAGGAATTAGCTCACGATATCAAGATCTGCGTGGAAGTTAATAAGGATATCTGCTATCAGGTAAGCCGTGAGAATCATTTCATGCAGGGTAAGGTCCTTCACGGTGTGTTAAGACCTGATAATGTAGAGAGACTTTTCAAAAAAGAAGGCTCCTTCTATGAGGGAATTATTCATGAAAGGCTGCACTCACCTTATCCTAAACAGAAACTCAAAGGAAGACTGATTC
>JAZRAY010000091.1:0-1923 GCA_045634805.1 Succinivibrio sp.
CCTATAAAGAGATGTCTTGGAAAATAAATATGGATTGGCGGAATAAGAATGCTTGATGGAGGAAGCTTTCCATTAAAAAGCTCATCGAACAGAGTTTTTAAAATTTTAAAATCCGGTTCACTGAAGTTTATGCGATGACACATTGCATTTGCCCAGTAAATATGTTCGATTGCTGGAGCAAACTCCTCAGAACGTATATTAACTTTTCTGTTCTTCAGTAATTTCTCGAATACATCAGTCATAGACTTTCCTCTCAAAACTATCATTTTAAGATTAGGTCAGCTGGAAAAATTTATAGTAGGAATTGATGTGAAAAACTTCTGATTTTTAATAAGGAAAGTAAAAAAAGATAAAATTAGGCAAGATACAAGTAAGATTAGGCAAAGAAATCAGCTATGTTGTTTAATTTATTATATAAAATTGAGCATATTTTCCAAACATTGCTCTAGATCAACTTTTTATATTTTATTCTCCGTATAATGAATCCATAAGTTAATTCTATACAATCAAACAAACATAAGGATCTTATCGGCATCAGGTGCTTTCATCTGATGCCGTATTTCTTTTCAGGCTATCGCATATAGCCAATCGTAACTCTGTCGTTTCCACCAAAATCTTTGATAGTCTCGACATTTTTATATCCGTTTTCAATAAAAATCTCAGAAACAGCCCTACCCTGATTGTATCCATGCTCAACCATCAGAGGAGCTCCCTTAATAAGATGAGCTAAGGCGTCTCTGCAGATGGTGCGGATATCATCAAGTCCATCAGCTCCTGATGTAAGAGCTGTTATAGGCTCATAAGGAAGAGAGGTCTTTGAAAGATGAGGATCGTTTTCCTCTATATAAGGAGGATTTGAAACGATGAGTGAGAATTTCATATCTCCAAGATTTGAAAACCAGTTAGACTCAATAAAGGTTACATCAAGAGAATGATTTCTTGCGTTTTCTGTAGCAACTTCCAGTGCCTTCTTAGAGATATCACAGGCATACGCATCAACATTATCACCGTACTCTGATTTAAGAGCCAGGATTATTGCGCCTGTGCCGGTTCCCATATCTAAAATTGGACCATTAACCTTACAGTCAATTGCAGTCTGGACAATAATCTCTGTATCAGGTCTTGGTATCAGAGTATCTTCTGTAACCTTAAGCTTTAGCCCCCAGAATTCTTTATAGCCAAGAATATAGGCAATAGGATAACCAGTAGCACGTCTGTCGATAAGCTCATTAAACTTTGCAGCATTCTCATCAGAAAGTTCGTCTGTATCATGAGTTATCAGCTGAACCTTAGATAGCCCGGTAATATGGGACATGATTAGAGATGCATCAAGAGAAGCGCTTTCGATTCCAGCATTGGAAAGTTTTGTTCTGGAGAGTTTTAAAGCTTCGAATATTGTCATAGAGATGGGGTTTTATAACTATTCACAGAAAGCTGTGAATAGTTATTTATGATAATTAAGGATTAGAGTGCACCCTGAGATGCCATAGAGGCAAGCTGTTCTGCCTTGAACTCCTCAATTACAGGTTTAAGCATAAGATCCAGATTGCCTGCTAGAACTTCGTCTAAACGGTAAACAGTCAGATTGATGCGGTGATCTGTAATACGGCTCTGAGGGAAGTTGTAGGTTCTGATACGATCAGAACGATCACCTGAAGCTAGGATGCTGTGACGCATTTCTGTAGCCTGTGCGTTTCTCTTGTCTTCTTCCAGCTGAGCTAGTCTTGAGTAAAGAACTTCCATAGCACGAGCTCTGTTCTGATGCTGAGAACGCTCATCCTGACACTCAACCACAATACCGGTTGGGAGGTGAGTAATACGGATAGCAGAGTCAGTCTTGTTAATGTGCTGACCACCGGCACCAGATGCACGGAAAGTATCAATTCTTAAGTCAGACTGATTGATAACAGGTGCTTCTGCAGG
>JAZRAY010000092.1:0-2382 GCA_045634805.1 Succinivibrio sp.
GCAGTGGTCTGCTGTTCAGCCGCTGTTGCAATCTGAGTAATCTGTGAGTTAACTCCGGATACCTGATCTGAAATAGAACCAAGCAGGGCAGAAACTCCAGATGCCTTTTCTGCAAGTGTATTCATAGTTTCCAAGGATGCAGTCATGGACTGGTTGGCTTCATTTGCATCTGTCTGAATCTGGGTAACCATGCTGATGATTTCCTGAGTTGAACTTCCGGTTCTGGAGGCAAGTGAACGAACCTCATCAGCTACCACAGCGAAACCCTTACCTGCTTCACCGGCACGGGCAGCCTCAATAGCGGCGTTCAGTGCCAGCAGATTGGTCTGGGAAGCAATATCCTCAATGGTCTGCACAATGGTTCCAATCTTCTGGGACTGATCAACAAGAGCCTGAATCTGAGCAGCATCTCTCTTTGATTGTTCAACCTGCTCATGAATACCGGCAATGGTTGCTTCAACTTCTGATACACCCTGATTGGTGGTTACATTTGACTGATCTGCAGATGCAGCTGCATTCTCACAGTTCTTGGCGATATCACCAGTGGTTGATACCATCTCATCAGATGCTGCAGCCACAGTCAGAGCGCGGTTCTGGGTATTCTGTGAAGATTCATTGATTCGATTGGTTACATCGTTGATTGCAGTGATCTTCTCTTCAATCGCAAAGGTCTTGGTCTTGATGTGTCCAACCAGAGAATTCATCTGCTGACGCATGTTCTCGATTCTCTTTAAAAGAGTACCGAATTCATCCTGACGTCTTGAGTGAGTTTCATGGGTAAGATCTCCGCTTGCAATCTTATCAGCTGCTCCAACTGCCTGATTTAGGGCCGCAACAATGCTTCCCGAGAAGATAAGGGCAATTACAACTGCGATAACAACAGCAGCCACAGAGACAACCAGAATAATCAGAATAGGTGTGGTACTTGCGATGGTATCCACTCGACCAGTTGTCTGTCTAATCTGGTTTTTGGTAATCGCCAGTGTATTCGATTTTACAGAATCACTGACTTTAAACAGACTCTTTTCATAGATAATCTGAGCCATTGGTGCGTTTTTCTTCTGCACGGTTGGAATGAATTTTTCATTAACCAGTGCTATATATTCCTTTACACCTGCGGCAATAGGATCAACGTTCTTACGATTGTTGGTATCGGTCTTATCAATAAAGTCGGTAGCTTCCTTAAGGGTTGCTATCTTTGCCATCAGTTTTTCTTCTTCCTCTGGAGAGTATTTCTTTAAATCCGCCTGAATTCCAAAGCAGATTTCATCAACCTCTTCCATGGAATAGTAAATCTTGCTTACAGCCTCATATCTTGTACCAAGGATGAAGTGCACATACTTGATTACATCATTGGTTTTAAAAAGCTGAACCAGTGAGATAGCTGAAATCAGAATGGTTAGAATAATGATAGAGAAGAATGCAGATACGAGTTTTCCTCGTACTGACATTTTGCTGAATATAGGCATAGCTATCCTTCCTTTTAAGTAGTCAATTAGAAATAAGCTACATAAAGTATAGTTAACAAACTGATAATGAATGTAATTTACAAAGATAAGCATGAGATGCAGATCATTGTTTTTTATACCTTATTCGGGCGATTATTCCTTCGGTTAAAAACGTGGATTGTCTCTTACGCATTAGAAAAAAATATGGGTGCAAAGCTCTCAAACTTGCTTAATATTCAGGAAAATATATGGATGAATGGAACTATTCAATCTAGAATTAGATCAGACAGCAGATGTTAGCAGTCAGCATTCCAATATAAGGATTATGACATAAATGGATTTTACAAATATCAATAAAATCGTGGAAACTCTGGATTCCCCAAAAATTTCTAAATTTGAACAGAATCGACTGTCTCGAACCGCTTTTCCTGGATTTGGGTATTTGTTTATGTGCATAAGAGCTCATAGTCTGATGCTCTATACAAGTGTATGTATGCTTGGTTCGGAAGCAAAATACTTTCCTAAAATATTTGAGATGCTTTTAAATCATGAAATCTCCGGTGGAAGGTTTGACAATATCAGAGTTGCGTTTGACAGTGAAACAACTGTGTTATGGCTGTGCCATGATCTGAATCTGGAAGAAGTTACTGCAGAATCATTAAAGAACGCTATCAATAAATTTGTTGATAGTGCAAAGAAATTCAAAAAACTTTTGAATACCCAGTTCCTTGAGGTTTATCTGCAGACTATAAGAGAAACAATGGGAAAAAATGATGAGGAGGAATATTTATTATCTCCTGAAATGGAGGAGTCCTGTGCTCTTAGTCTATCCTGCCAGAATGAAAAGACTGAAAAAAATTTTGATGACGATATTCCTCTTGAGGCCAGCGCCGAGCTTATAGAGAAAATTAAACAGTCTCTAGGTTCATCTTCA
>JAZRAY010000093.1:0-1940 GCA_045634805.1 Succinivibrio sp.
TGAAACTGCTCAGATGGATGATCTTGCAACAGTTACAGATGATAAGGTTGTTGCCTCAAATCTTGAGGTAATAAAGAAAATCACTACCATTTTCAGCAAAGTGGAATTCTCAGATACCCTATCTGTAGCATCAGCTATTGCAGAGTATAAAGAGCTGGTATCCCCTGCCTACATGGAAGTTACAGAGGACTCAGAGAAGCTTGAGGATAAGCTCAACTACGATACTCTGTCATTAGGCAAGACCATAACCTCTATTCTTGCGGCAGCAAAGGAACAGAGCCATATCTCAGACAAAGTTTAGCTGCCGTTGATTTCCTAGAAAAATATCCATCGATTCAGATTGGAAAAAAAAATCGATGGATTTTTTTTCAGAATTCTTACTCTCTGTTCCTTCTATCGTGCCTTCTGTAGTATTCTGCCTTATCAGCATACATCTTTTTGTCTGCACTCTTCATGGCTTCTACGATCTTTTTGGAATCATCACACCATTCAAAGCCGATAGCAAGAGACGAGCCATTTTCTATTCCGATTGCTTCATTAAGATTCTCACGAACAAGATCAAAAGCTCCTAAAGACATATTTGGAAGTATAGCGATGAACTCGTCTCCACCGTTTCTGTAGACATTCTTTTTGCCACAGAATCTAAAGAGCATATTAGCTGCAGCACGTATGGCCTCATCACCGGCAGCATGTCCATTATTATCATTGATTACCTTAAGACCGTTCAAATCAGCAAAAACAAGACCGACCATGCAGGATACCTTACGAAGCTCATCTATTTTTTCAAACAGAGCATTACGACTTCCTGCTCCTGTCAGGGAATCATGAGAACTTAGCATTTTAAGTTTCTCTAATGAGACACTCAAAGCCTTACGGTCTGCAATAAAATAGGATACTGTTTCCAGAAGACGTCTGGTATCAACCAGCTCATCAGCTCTGTAATTCTCGGCAACCAGATACCCCACAAGCTTACCCTCGTTATATAGAGGTGTCGCAATAAAATTGGATATCTTCAGCTTTTTGAGAAATTCATAGAGCTTTGGACTGAACTCTGATACAACCTCAGTATCATGTACCACAATACTGGATTCATTAAACAGAATCTTCTCCCAGTAGCTGATAACACTATAGTCAAATGATCTGCGATGAATTAGATGAGATGATACCCCCTTACGACACCACTCTAGAGACCTGCATACTGTCCAGCCGTCTATATCAAATATAAACAATCTGTCAGGATGAATAACCCTACCCAGATATTCAAAGGATTTTGTGATACCTGTATTGATATTTGACTCACTGTTTAATGTTCTTGCAATCCTGATGATGCAGTCATCAGTAGCCTTACCCTTTGTCAGTTTGTCATATGTCTTCTTGTCTTCATCCGCAATAGTGAACATCACCGCACAGCAGCCAGGCTTTGATGCCGGTGAACAGTAGAACTGCAGCCAATGATGGATTGTATCTGAGAAAACTCTACCTGAACCGACTTCACCCAGGCAGGCTTTTTTTGTAAACTGAATCCATTGAACATCTGCATTTGGAAAGTTTTCTCTGTAGGTTCGACCTATCAGGTCATCTACTGTTTTTCCTGTGATTTCGCAGTACTTGCTGTTAACATAAAGATACTGCAGATCGACAACCTTATCATCTTCAATAACCGGATGAATAAGAACAAAAGGCAATGGTAAATCAGCATAAATATCATTGGACTGTACATTCTTATATGTGGCTCTGCCCTGACTTGCTCTCATGCGTTTGGAAGCCAGCTCTATTACCTTCTGAGAATTTGAAGCTTCAGAGCCTTTAGCAATACCAAATTCTGCACTTAAAGAACACTTATGTGAATCAACCTCTTTAATCTTACTGATTTCATCCTTAAGCTTCTGAAGAATTTTTGAAAGTCTGTCGCTACTGTCTCGATAACAGATAATGAATCT
>JAZRAY010000094.1:0-1838 GCA_045634805.1 Succinivibrio sp.
CTCAGGATTATCAAAGGCACTTATAACCTCACGCCACAGAGCAAAATCTTTATTATTAGCCCTCTGAGGCATCTTCTTGGACAGTTTTTTCTCATCAGGAAGAATATAGTGCATTTCCATTCCGACAACATTGGAAGGAAGCTCATATGCCATTTTCTTATAGGCACTTCTCTGTCCACCTATAAATACCAGATAGAAGGTGTACTGAGGCATATTGCTGATAATCTGATGTACCCATGAGGAAACACCACCACGAACAAACGGATAAGTTCCCTCAAGCATCATGCAGATATCTGCCTGTGCACCTACATTAAAGCTGGCATCTTTCTTAAGCAGGTCGTTGTAAACTTCACCAACGCTCTTTTTTTCATTACTATTTGGCATTTAACCAATACTCCCTGATCTGAGAAAGTTTTGAGCCTTCGGTAGTGTAAAGAGAGCTCAGATAGGATTTAACAGAAGCATAATCACGCATTCTAAAAGCACATTCTGCTAAATAGGTGTTAACCTGTGAATCCAGCATTTTCGCATTCTTTGCCTTCTGAAGCGTAATCATGGCAGCTTCGATGTCATTAAGCTCAAGAAGAATACGACCTAACAGCAGCTCAAAGTTACCGCGGTCCTCTATATCAATGGCCTTCTGACACCATTTTTTAGCATTGTTAAGATAGTGCTTAACAAGAACAGTATCTGCTATTCCCAGATAACATATTTCCCAGTACTGCTGAGCAATATCATAGGCAATATCAGCAGAATTATTCTCCTTGAAAGAATTCTCAAGTCTTGCAATGTTATCAGTAATATCCTGCTCAATAGGATCAAGCTGAGAGTAAGCCATAAGACGAACATCATCTGCAGGATCTCTAAGTGCAATCTTATAAAAGGAGATTCTCTGATCACGTGGCAGATGAGAAACAGAAGAGATGGCCTCTACACGTCTCTCAATATCAGGAGCATTTAACAGAATATCCTGCAGTGCACCAGTACCGAACTTGGTATACATCATGTCGCGTGGATGAGATGGCAGTTGTTCTCTTGGATTATGAATCCACATAACTTCACTCTTTCTTTTTGGAAGATTCATAACCACTACTACACAGACAAAGAGTCCAATGAAACCGATAACAGGTAGGAACATGCACATCAGGAACATGAATCCAACTGCAAGATATGGACTCTGAGCCTCCCTGATTTTAGGAGGCAGCAGCATAAACATGGCATAAGCCGCACTTATACTTGCAATAAAATGAAATAATGCAAATACTAGGAGACGTCTGTACAGCTCTGCATCGGAAAATGCATAAACAGCTGCACTAATGTCACTAATCAGGCTTAAAACAATAAGAAAAATCGTCATCTTTTAAATCCAACTTTTTAAGCTCTGAAATTAACTGCTCATTATCAGTTGATACATCCAGAGGACCGGTGAAATCTAGCTTGATTGCCCCGTCAGACTCTCTGGTCATCAATCTATCAACTCTATCTATATACAGCTGTGCCTGAAGTTTTGAAGTAAGCGGCAGAAGTACTACCAGAATTTTCTCGTCATTATTATTTTTGCGCTTCCAGTAGATATCAGCACCTCGACGAAGAGAAATAGTCTTGTCAAAAAGCTCAAGTGCAGCATCGGTATAGCCTCTACAGAAAACAATACTGCTGTTCTGTCCATGATACTTGTTCTCATCAAGTGCCTTTTTCAGATAGCTTAGGAACAGGTCTTTTTCTGATGACTTAATAACAGGTGCAATCACACCGGTAGACAGCATATCTGCTGCATAGGCACTTACCAGATTTAAAATCGCAATATTCTGAGAAGTAAGTGTGAAGAACTTAACCTG
>JAZRAY010000095.1:0-8798 GCA_045634805.1 Succinivibrio sp.
GTGCCCTGAAGGACGCTGGTGTTAAGCCAGAGCAGGTTAACTACATTAACGCTCACGGTACTTCAACTTCTGTTGGTGATTTATCAGAGTTACGTGCTGCTAAGAGCCTATTCGGTGATGCTCCTAAGAACTGCTGCATGAGCTCAACCAAGTCAATGACTGGTCACCTTCTAGGTGCTGCTGGTGCTATTGAGGCTGTTATCACTGTTATGTCAATCAAGGATCAGATTTGTCCTCCAACAATCAATCTTGTTAACCCAGAAGATGAGGTTGGTGATTTTAATCTTGTTCCTGGCACAGCTCAGAAGCATGATATTGAGTACGCTATGTCAAATAACTTTGGCTTCGGCGGTACCAATGGTTCACTTCTATTCAAGAGAATGAACTAATTCATAAAGTTATCCCGCTTAATCAAGCGGGATAATGTTATATGACAACCAATTCTTTTAATACTCCCAGTATTTCTTCTCTTTTTACTATTCCATAATATCTGCTGTCAAAAGAATCCTTCTTTAAACTTGCAACCAGGAATTCATTCTTATTTAACCTTCTTTTAAGTTTTGAGTGTTTTAGTTCAAGGCTATTACTGTCATAAGTCATAGGTCTGGTATCAGGTAGAAGATATCCATTTACATAAATCCCTTCTTTCGTAATCTCAACAAAATCATCTGCTGCTGCAACAATATGTTTTCCAATAGGGGATAATCCACTTTTACATTTACCAACTGGCAGGTATCCTCTTGTCTTAGCAATCTCCGAATATTCGTTATTAAGACAGAAGAGTATAGTCCTGGCTTTATCCAGATTATCTTTGCTTCTATCAAGTGTATAGATTCCAATTGGAATTGATGAAGTTGTATTGATTTGAATATCAAAGTGATACACGCATAATGCGATTATAAAAATGAAAGAGGAACAATATAGAATCTTCATAAAAAGCACCAATAAAAAAGCCGTTAATATTTTAACGGCCTTATTCATGACGCTTTCTGTAAGCGTGTCTTTTTTGTGAAAAAACGAATTATCTATCTGATTCTTAGTCACTATTTGAGAGTGAATCAATAGCGTCCTGAGTTTCCTGTTTCTGCTTAATTGCCTTTTCACCGATAAGCTTAATCAGTTCAATGTAGATTAGGTCGATAATAAAGAAGACAGAAAGACGAGAATCAGCGTAACCCTGAGCAAGATCATAATCGTGTACAGCATGAAGCACTGTGATATCTGTGAATGAATACAGAGGAGAGGTTGTTTCTGCTGTAATAGCGCAGATCATAGCTCCTTTCTTTGAACATAAGGCTGCTGATTTAACCAGTTCATGAGTCTGACCAGAATTAGAAATATAGATTGCTACATCCTGATTGGTAATCATGGTTGAATGAGTCATGATTTCATGTGAATCAGTGTAGCATCTTGCATCGATACCAATACGAGCAATCTTTCTTGCTGCATCTCTTGCAAGGTAGCCAGAACTGCCGATACCAAAGAAGAATACGTGTCTTGCGCCTACGATTTCACGGGTGAGCTTGGTTACAGACTCAAAACCGATTTCAACAGCTGTCTGTGACAATAGAGTCTGGTTTAGCTGCAGTAACTTCTGGGCTGTGGTTTCACAGCTTTCTTTAAGGTTGATAGCGGTTCTTTTACCGTGATTATCATTATCCTGGGCACCAAGATCCTGAGCTAAGGCAATTTTGAAATCCTTTAGGGTTTCAAACGCGAATTTTCTTGCGAAACGGGTAACAGTTGCGTGTGAAATATCGCAGTCTGCGGATATCTCTGAAATAGATGAAGAACAGGCCTTTAAGCCATTTGCCAGAAAGTAGTGAATGAGTTTATTGTCAGATTTTGACGCCTTGATTTGCGGATTGCTTAGTCGTCTTAATATGCTCATTGGAATTCCTTAATGTTGTTTTAATTATTTTTTTGTTATGTCTTTAAAAGCTGAAAATAATTTTACGCTTTTTAATCACAAATGTTCGTGTCTGAACATACAAAACTGGAAAAAAGTTAGTTTTTTTCATAAAAATCTGTTGTTTTTTAATATATTTATTTAAATTCCACATTTATAAGAAGTAAATAATGCTTACATATTAAAATTATTTTGTTTTTTTGGGAGTATAAAAATTTTGGATATATAAAGCTGTTTGTTATAAAATAGTGCAGATTTGATCAAAACTAGACTAATAGTGTTCTTTTTGCTACATTTTAGAACAATTTATAACGAACAATATTTACAAAGAGGTCAAAATGACTACAAGAGTTGGAATTTACGGTTACGGCAATTTAGGTCGTGGAATTGAAAGTGCTTTAAAGTATGCAGAAGATCTAGAGCTTGTTGCTGTATTTACTAGAAGAGATCCTTCTTCTTTAACTCTATCAACCGCAGGTGTTCCTGTAGTAAGCGTTAATGACGTTGAATCATATAAAGATAAGATTGATGTAATGATTCTATGCGGTGGTTCTGCAACTGATCTTCCAGAGCAGACTCCTGTTCTATCAAAGCTATTCAATGTTATCGACAGCTTTGATACTCATGCTAAGATTCCTGAGCATTTTGCAAATGTTGATGCTGCTGCAAGAGCTACAAATCACATTGCTCTGATTTCAGCCGGCTGGGATCCTGGTATGTTCTCATTAAACCGTTTATACGCAAACGCTGTATTACCTAATGGTAAGGACTATACCTTCTGGGGTAGAGGTGTAAGCCAGGGCCATTCTGATGCAATCCGTCGCATTGAAGGTGTTGCTGATGCAAGACAGTATACCTGCCCAATCGAGTCAGCTCTTGAGGCTGTAAGAAGCGGTTCTAATCCAGAACTTTCAACTCGTCAGAAGCACACCAGACTTTGCTATGTTGTTCTAAAGGAAGGTGCTGATGCAGCTAAGGTAGAGAATGAGATTAAGACCATGCCTAACTACTTCTCAGATTACGATACAACTGTTAACTTCATCTCTCAGGAGGAGTTAAACAAGAATCATCGTGGTCTACCTCACGGCGGCTTTGTTTTAAGATCAGGCAAGACTGGTTTCAACCTGGAAAACAATCACGTTATCGAGTACAGCTTAAAGCTTGATTCAAACCCAGAGTTTACTGGCAGTGTTATCGTTGCTTATGCTAGAGCTTTAGCACGTCTTCACAAGGAAGGTGTTAACGGCTGTAAGACTGTATTTGATATTGCTCCTGCATACCTATCACCACTATCAGGTGAGCAGTTAAGAGCAACAATGCTTTAATTAAAGGCTTTATATCTTTTATTCTAGGTCCCGTCATCGTGCGGGACTTTTTGTTTTTTTACGGTATGATTTTAATTCTGACTGGTTAACGGATAGATAATCTGTTTGAAACGCTGTTAGATGGCGGAGAAAAGGGGATTTGAACCCCTGAACCGCCTATAAGACGATTGTCGCATTTCGAGTGCGATGCATTCAACCACTCTGCCATTTCTCCGTAAGCTCAATTATATTCAAAATGTTCCTAAAAACAAATAGTAAGATGTGAAGAGAACTATTTGCGTTTCAATTTTCTGATTTGTGCTTTAGTTTCTTTGCTTACGTAATTTGATTCTGTAATTTTCTGAAGAGCCTTGTTATAGGTTTTATCATCAAGATTTATGCTGTTGACCTTATCAAGTACTTCAGGACCGTTTTGGGTATATAGGGTAGCAATAAGCCAGGCTACTCCCATGTGAACGTAGTATTCTTCAGTGTTTATATTATTAAGGTATGAAACAATCTCATCCTCGTATTTAGCATCCGAGAAATACATAAGAGACATTACACAGGCAAATCTGAGTGTAAAGGGATGGTTCTGTACCTTAAAGCACTTTCTGATTAACGGGTAGTACAGTTTATGATTATCCTTACAGGCTTTAAGCTCAGAGCAGAATCCGTCGCATATGGCCCAGCCATCAATATAGCTTAGAAATTCTTTTACATGGGCAATTCTTTCTTTTTCATCTATTCTGGCTCTGCCAATAAAAATAGCCTTACAGAGCTTTTCTTCAAGGTATGGATTATCAGGTAGGGGAGAGGATAAAAGTTCCTCTGTCTGATACTCTTTGAGGTATCTGAGCGCAATTTTTCTGACCAGAGGAATTCTAACTCCTAACATCTTTATATCAGGACTTAGCTTTTGAGAGAATTCTCTGTAGGATTCCTCTTTGGAATTCTCCAGATCCCTGTGTAAATCATTCCATGAAAAATTTTTCATAAGTTTTACGAAGACACTCTTTTACGATAAAAGATACATCCGCTCCATGTAATTTTGTTTTTGGAATAAGTTAATGTAGACTATACCAAATTTTTTATATCAAAATAGTTTCGTTTTTTCATGGACACGGAATGTATAATAAAATTATCTTATTTATTAAGAAGTTATTGTGTTCTGCAAAGTTTAGTTGTGCACAATATTTTTCGTTTAGAAATAAAATTGCTATCTACCACGCAAATATAAGGCAAAGTTATGCAATTTTTAGTAAAATAATATGATAATAAATAATAATATTGTAACCGTTTGCGAATTTTTACGAGGAAACAAATGAGCGTCACCTTAAAAGACCTAGCAAAAGCATCTGGCGTTTCAATAGGTACTGTTTCACGCGCACTAAATGATAAGAATGAAGTCAGCGCTAAAACATCAGAGAGAATCCGTCAGCTTGCTCAGGAATTGGGGTATATTCCAAATCGCGCAGGTCGAGCTTTATCTTCTCAGAAAAGCATTAACTATGTTGGTATAGTAATTCCAAGTATCAATTCTCCTTTCTTTGATGATATCAAAAAAGGCATCGATATGGCCTTAAAGGAGTTCAAGGATTTAGGAATTGATGTGATCATCAAGGAACAGGAAGGCTGGAGTGTTGATACCCAGATTAAGGCTCTTGATGAACTTGAAAATTCAGGATGTAAAGCGTTTGTACTATGCTCAGTTGATTCTGAAAAGATTCGAGACAAGATTGCAGAATTATCAGATAAGGGTTATCCGGTAGTTCTTTTAAATAACGACTTACCTGGCACTAAGAGATTATGTTTTGTCGGTCCTGATTATCTAAAGTCAGGAAAAGTTGCTGCAGCCATGGTTGATAAGTGTCATCCTGGCATTCCTCTAAAGATTCTTGTTGTTGTAGGTTATAAGTCTCACTTAGGTCACAAGACCAGACTTGATGGCTTTATTTCCGAAATGAAATCAAGAAGACAGGATTATGAAATTGTTGATGTAATCGAGGGTAATGATCAGGATATTATTACTCAGCAGGTTACTATGAAAGCCTTCATGAAGCACCCTGAGGTCAATGTTGTTTATATGGCAACAGGTTCTGGTGTTTCAGGTCTTGGTGCTGCAATTATTGCAGACTCTGAGCATAAGCGTTTTATTCTTGCCTGTGACGAGATTTATACCACAAAGGAACTGGTAAAGAACGATATTATTGACTTTGTAATCTGTCAGTCTCCTGTTGTTCAGGGCTATCAGGTTATCAAGAAACTACATGATTATCTGAATAAGATTGGAAATCTCCCTGAAGACTACATCGTGGATACTGTTATTAAAGTTAAGAGTCACTTCGATTAGTTTAATATGTTTGTTTGATTGTGAAAGTCCCACGTTTCATATGTGGGATTTTTTTTTACCTGATGACAGCTCCCTGAGCTGTTTTTTTTGACAATAAAAAAGACCTAAACATCATAATGTTTAGGTCACGAATTAAAGAACTACGTATTTTGAGAGTTTACTTAATAACAAATTAATTCTTTTTAATCTGTCCGTAATAAGCGTTAGCACCATGCTTACGTAAATAGTGCTTATCTAGCAGATCCTGCTGCATTGGCTGAAGATCTGGTCTTAGGGTTAGAGCGTGATATGCCATAAATGCAACTTCTTCAAGAACAACTGCATTATAAACAGCATTTGCAGGTGATTTTCCCCAAACGAATGGACCATGTGAGTAAACAACACATGCAGGAACATCCTTCATGTTGATGTTGCGCTTCTTAAAGGTTTCAACAATTACTTTACCGGTCTCAAGCTCGTACTCGCTTTCGATTTCCTGCTTTGTCATCTTTCTTGTGCAAGGAATTGCTCCATAGAAATAGTCAGCACCGGTTGTACCTAATGCAGGAATATCCATACCAGCCTGTGCAAATGATGTTGCGTTACGTGAATGAGTGTGAACAACGCCCTGAATATCTGGGCATGAACGGTATAATTCTAGGTGGGTTGGAGTATCTGTTGATGGATTTAAATCACCCTCAACAGTTTCGCCTGTCTTCAGATCTACAACAACCATATCCTCAACCTTCATTGTTTCATAATCAACTCCTGATGGTTTGATTACTACTAGGCCTGACTTTCTGTCAATTCCTGAAACATTTCCCCATGTGAAGGTTACCAAGCCATGTTTTGGTAAGTCTAAGTTAGCGTCGAATACGGCTTTCTTAAGATCTTCTAACATTTTTTACTCCGAGTTTTTATAAATTGATGTTGTGTATATTTATATTGATGTTGTGATTTATAGATGAAAAAATTATCTTCGCTTTTTTTATATGAACTTATTGTACGCTAAATTTTTATTAAGAAAAGTAGTAAAAGTATGATCTATGCAAAATATTTTAGTATTAAATATTTAAATACTTAAATATCAATAAGTTAAATTTATTCGCAAACGATTGCAATTGGCATTAAAAATGGTCAAAAACAAAACCGTTTTCTTTTAACGACTTTGGAATAATTCTCTGATTTGTCAGAAGAAGATCTCCTCTTTTATCGAATTTCAGAGCCAGTTTTGGGATAGGAATTGTGAGAAATTTTGAGGATGATGCAAGTTTTAGAAGCTGATTTGCTGTAAGAAAATGATCAGAGCAAAGATTGAATAATCCATAAAGCTTATTGGTAATGATGTGATTGATTGCTGATGCACAGTCGTGAACAGACAGGTAAGGAATATAGTTGCTGCCACCTATTATATATAGTCGAGGCAGATATTTAAGATTATCTACCAGACCACCACCTGATCCTATTACAACACCTATACGACAGATGCTGATGTTGGTCTTATGCTTGACCTGAAGCTCTTCCGCTTTGTTTTCAATAGCCTTGCAAATATTTGCATATACATTATCAGCAAGCTCTCCTGTTTCATCCTGCTGGCAGTTATTCTTATAGATTCCGGTTGCACTTGCCTGTATAAAATGAGGAGGAAATCTATCTGCGTATTTTTCTGAGAGAAGCTCAATTGTTTCTAGTCTCGAGTTCTGTATCTCTTCAAGGCGGGATTTTGTTAATCTTTTCTCTGCAATTGATTCTCCTGAAAGATTTACGATAACGTCAACTTCGGGGAATTCATCATCTGCTTGTAATACGGTTATCTCTTTTTGGAATCCAAGATTGTTTGTGACATCTTTCTGATGAGTGTATACGGAGATTGTATCTTCGTTCTTGTGGAGAAGGGTAATAAGTTCTCTTCCTATAAAGCCAGAGCCTCCTGCTACAAGTATCCTCATCTTTTCTCCCATTAAGTGTTTGTCTATTTGCATTATAGATAAAATAAAAGCAGCCGAAGCTGCTTTTACTTAAGATAATTCAGAGTTCTGAATTAGTCTTTAACCTGAGTTGCCTGAATTGCGGTAACAGCTACAGTGTAGATGATATCGTCAACTAAAGCACCACGAGACAGATCGTTAACTGGTCTCTTCATACCCTGTAACATAGGGCCGATAGAAACAAGCTTAGCTGAACGCTGAACTGCCTTGTAAACAGTGTTACCGGTAGACAGGTTAGGGAAGATGAATACAGTAGCCTTACCTGCAACAGGTGAACCTGGAGCCTTCTGAGCAGCAACGTCTGGCATTACAGCAGCGTCGTACTGTAGAGGACCGTCAACAGCGATATCAGGACGCTTTGCACGAACTAGAGCAGTAGCTTCCTTCATCATGTCTGCATCTGGACCCTTACCTGAATTGATGGTTGAGTAGGTAACCATTGCAACTCTTGGATCAATACCGAATGCCTTAGCGGTATCAGCAGACTGGATTGCAATCTCTGAAATCTCTTCAGCAGTTGGGTTGATGTTTAGAGCACAGTCACCGTATACATAAACCTGCTCGTCCATCAGCATGAAGAAGATAGCTGAAACAAGCTTTGCACCAGGAGCAGTCTTCAGGATCTGAAGAGCTGGACGGATGGTGTTAGCAGTGGTGTGAACTGCACCTGAAACTAGACCGTCTAATTCCTTGCTGTCGATCATCATGGTTGCAAGGAATACGTTGTCCTGTAACATCTCAAGAGCCTGCTCTGGGGTAACACCCTTAGCCTTACGTAGCTCAACCAGTCTGTCAACATACTTCTCACGAACTGTATCTGGATCAACGAATTCAACGTTATCACCTAGAGTTACGCCCTGAGCCTTAGCAACCTCAAGGATCTTGTCCTTCTTACCGAATAGAACAGGAACAGCGATGTTCTGCTCAGCAACCTTAGCTGCAGCACATACTGTACGTGGCTCATCACCCTCTGGAAGAGCAATCTTCTTGTGAGCAGCTCTTGCAAGAGCAGTCAGCTTGCTGCGGAATGCAGCTGGGCTCATTAGAGGAGTTGCCTTCTCTTCAAGATTCTTGATTAGGTTGATAGCCTTTGAATCGAAATCCTTTGAAGCCTGGTCTTCGATTAACTTCTTCTGCTCTTCATCATCTCTTAACTGAGCTGGGAACTCTGCCAGAGCCTGAGCTACTGACCATAATGGCTTCTCGGTGGTAATAACAGTTGCACCGTCTACTGAACCAGTTGCGCCGTCGGTCAGAATAACAAC
>JAZRAY010000096.1:0-2727 GCA_045634805.1 Succinivibrio sp.
CTGGAGGCTCTGGTAAAGAGCGGAGCTTTAGACAGCATCGGACCAAACCGCGCTCAGATGCTGGCTTCAATTCCTACAGCCATCAAGTATGCATCCCAGAAATCAGACAACCTGGCTACAGGTCAGATGGATCTGTTTGCAGCATTGGATGATCAGAACGTTAAACCTAACTATGTTCTTGTCCGCAACTGGTCAGACAAGGTTCGTCTGTTCCACGAGAAGGCTCTTTTAGGTCTGTATCTGTCAGGCCACCCAATCGACGGCTACAAGGCAGAACTGGTTAAATACTGTGGCGATACCACCCTGAACAACATGCTTCCAGGAACTCCAGACAGTCCTAATCATGTGGTTATCGGAGGTGTTGTTATCGGCGCTAGCGCCATGCCTTCAAAGAAGGATCCTACCAAGAAGTTCTATATCATCACCTTGGATGACGGAACTGCAACCTTCGAAACTCTGCTCTTTGGCAAGAATGCCGACAAGATGACCAGAATTCTTGAAGAAATCGAAGAGAAGAAGGAGCTTAAAAAGAAGACTGCTCCTAAGGGAGAGGATATCCCAACTCCTCTGATTCTGGTTCTGGACGGCTGGCTGACCATGGATCCTGAAAACGGCTCAACCAGAATGAGAATCTCAAGCTTTGATACTCTTGAGACTCTGCGTATGCATAGAGCCAACAGATTAACCCTGAATTTCACCAGTCATGTGCTCAATGAAAACATTTCCTTCATTGATGAAATCCTGATGAGAAACAAGCTGGACGTCAAGGAAGTCAATGCCAAGAAGAAAATGGCAGAAAATCCTGATGATGTAATCTCAGGATGTTCATTAAGGATGATTATCGACAACAAGCTGATTCAGCTTCGTGATGATAAGTACAGATTCCTGCCTTCAGATGATCTGGTTGAGGGAATCCGCGATATGGCAGGTGTAGACAGCGTTAAGATTGCCTACTAGCGTCTGCTGCGGAAAGTATACAGAATTTCAGGGGTCTGAGTTTTTACAAGCTTTGAATCCCTGAAAATATAAAACTCACACTCCTCACCTGAGCATGAGCTGTAGGATAGAAACGCAGCTCCATCGTTATCAAGAACACTGTCCAGTCTTATGATGTTAACCTCGGTTCTGTCAGGAACAGAGAAATAATCAAAGGTTCTCTTGTCTATATCAGCATCAATTGAGCTGATATCCACAAGCCCCCTTCCTGAGGTCTTGATAAGACACTCGCGAAGAGTCCAAAGAGCTGTGAAAAGGTATAGCTGCCTGTCTTCATCGAGCTTTTCAAAGTATTCATACTCACCCTCAGAGAGGATTCTTTTCTTAAGTCCCTCAATGTTACGACGAGGTTTGATGTACTCAACATCAATACCAAGATCGCTCTCACCTATGGCAAGACAGATAAGCTTTGAGCTGTGGGAGATATTGAAGAATGGATAACGGCTTTCTACGAATACAGGTTTTCCATGAGACAGAGTTGTAATCTCTGGAAGATATTTCTTTAAGTTAAATAAAGAAAGACTCTCCTGCAGAACAGCTCTTCCGCCTAAAAAGCTTTTCTGTCTGTTCTGTGAGAATGAAGATGCAAAGTCATGCCACTCCTTTTTGAGGATATTACTGTGGGCATAGGCATCTTCAATGGTGGAGAGAATTATCTTCATGAGAAGTTCTACTCTTTATCGTTAACTTTCAGGTTATCGAAAAGGTGAGGATTTGCACTTTCACTCTTGGAAGCTGAAACGGTATTTTCAGAAGATTCCTCATTTTTCTCTGATACTTCTGAGGATTCAGATTCTTCTGCCTTATCCTTTGAATCTGACTTAAATTTCTGTCTGATATATACCATTATTTTACTAGTAACAAAATACCAGAGAACAAGGCAGACAGCACCTGCGATACAGCCGGTGACAAATAGGTTAGATGACTGATTTACATGGAAAAGATCCATAACCGGAGCCAGAGATTTAGGCATAACAATGGCTGACCACAGAGGAACATTTCCAAGACACAGTGAAATGATGCCGAATTTGGTCTTAGATGGAATAAATACAGCGATAAAACTTAGGATGCAGAAGGCAATTCCTAGACCAGAAAAAAATGTTTGAGTTGCTTCAATACTAATCATAATCGTTAAAAACTGATAAAATACACGCGACTAATTTTACCAAAATAGGAACACAAATGTTTATTAACAACTTAGATCCTATAGCTTTTTCTGTAGGACCACTGTCTATACGCTGGTATGGACTGTTTTTCTCATTCGGTTTTATCCTTGGCTATATCATTATGCAGTTGTTTTTTAAACAGAAAAAATACAAAACCGAGGATCTGGATAAACTGCTGGTTTACATTTTTGCAGGTACAGTTATCGGAGCAAGACTTGCCCACTGTCTGATCTACGAACCAGACTTCTATCTGGCACATCCGATTGAAATCCTGAAAATCTGGCAGGGTGGCCTTGCAAGTCACGGCGGTTCACTTGGTGTAGTTATCGCAACCCTGATTTTCCTGCGCAAAAACAAGTATAAGTTCCTGGAGCTTGGAGACATGCTGTGTGTTCCAATCGCTCTGGTCTGCTCACTAATCCGTGTTGGAAACTATTTCAACTCAGAGATTCTAGGAAATCCTACCAATGCTGATTTCGGTGTAATCTTTGTAAGACTGGGAGAAACTTTCCCTCGTCATCCGGCCCAGCTTTATGAGGCTGCAGCCTACTTTACCGTATTTCTG
>JAZRAY010000097.1:0-7184 GCA_045634805.1 Succinivibrio sp.
TTGAAGTTGCCTCTTAAGGTGTTGATTTCACCGTTATGAGCAATCATTCTGAAAGGATGAGCCAAAGCCCACTGTGGGAAGGTATTGGTTGAGAATCGCTGGTGAATCATTGCCACAGCACTTACACAGCGACTGTCAGACAGGTCCTTGTAGTATACGCCGACCTGATTTGCCAGAAGCTGTCCCTTGTAGACGATGGTTCTTGCAGAGAATGAGGAAATATAGAATTCCTTGCAGTGCTTTAAGTTCAGGTTTGCAATTGCAATTGAAGAACTCTTTCTGATTACATAAAGCTTTCGCTCTAAGGCATCAGTTACAAGAATATCAGGAGAATGACCGACAAAGATCTGTCTTATGACAGGCTCTTTCTGTCTTACAACTGGAGACATCGGGATATCCTTGTTTACAGGAACATCTCTCCATCCCAGAATAATCTGGCCCTCAGCCAGAATTGCTCTCTCAATTTCCTCTTCACAGGCGTGTCGTGATGCCTCTTCCTGAGGAAGGAACACCATGCCCACGCCATACTCTCCGCAAGGAGGCAGAATAATGCCTCTGCTTGCCATGTCATCACGATACAGTTTGTCTGGAAGCTGAATCAGAATACCTGCACCATCACCCTGCAGAGGGTCTGCACCAACAGCACCTCTGTGGGTTAGATTTTTCAGAATCTCAAGTCCCTGACTTACAATGCTATGAGATTTCTGACCTTTAATGTTGGCAATAAATCCAACACCGCAGGCATCATGTTCATACTCACTTCTGTATAATCCTGGATTTGCTTCCATTTGTCACCTTTTTTGGGTAGTACATCAATAGTTATATGTTTTAGTAGTTTTGTTTACAGCTTATAGACTGTAGTAAAGTTCGAACTCAGCTGGGTGTGGAGTTGAACGTACTCTGGTATCCTCAGCTCTCTTCAGCTCAATGTATGCCTCAATCAGATCTGGAGTGAATACACCGCCTTCAGTTAGGAAGTCGTGATCAGCAGCTAATGAGTTTAGAGCCTCTTCTAATGAGGTACATACCTGAGGAATGTTTGCTGCCTCCTCTGGTGGTAAGTCATACAGGTTCTTATCAATAGCCTCACCTGGGTTGATCTTGTTACGGATACCATCAAGACCTGCCATTAACATTGCAGAGAATGCCAGGTATGGGTTTGCGGTGCAGTCTGGGAAGCGAACCTCAATGTGAGCTGCCTTTGGATTGATTGAATATGGGATACGGATTGAAGCTGAACGGTTTGCAGCAGAGTAAGCAAGCATTAAAGGAGCCTCAAAGCCAGGAACAAGTCTCTTGTACGAGTTTGTTGATGGGTTGGTGAATGCGTTTAATGCCTTTGCGTGCTTGATGATACCGCCGATGTACCATAATGCGTTCTGTGACAGACCGCCGTACATGTTGCCGGCAAATACGTTCTCGCCGTTCTTGAAGATTGACTGGTGGCAGTGCATACCTGAACCGTTGTCACCGTAGATTGGCTTTGGCATGAAGGTAGCGGTCTTGCCATACTTGTAAGCAACGTTCTGAACTACATACTTGTAGATCTGAACCTCGTCAGCCTTCTTGGTTAATGAGTTGAACTGAGTTGCAATCTCGTTCTGACCTGCAGTAGCAACCTCATGGTGATGAGCTTCTAAAACAAGGCCCATCTGCTTCATGATCTTACACATTGCAGAACGGATGTCCTGTGAAGAATCTACTGGAGGAACTGGGAAGTAACCGCCCTTAACTGCTGGACGATAGCCCTTGTTACCACCTTCGTACTCGGTTGCGCTGTTCCATGCAGCCTCGATATCATCGATAGCTACGAATGAACCTGAGATATCTGACTTGAAGCGAACATCATCGAACAGGAAGAACTCTGGTTCTGGACCAAAGTAAGATGCATCACCGATACCGGTTGACTTTAAGTACTCTTCAGCTCTCTTTGCAACTGAACGTGGGTCACGGCTGTAGCCGGTTAAGGTCTCGGTATCTAAAATATCACAGCGGATAATGATGGTTGGATCTGCATAGAATGGATCAAGCTGAACAGTCTCGATATCTGGCATCAGGATCATGTCTGACTTGTCGATACCTCTCCAGCCTGCGATTGAAGAACCATCGAACATCTTACCCTGAACGAAGAACTTCTCACTGATACAGTCGATAGGTAAAGTAATGTGCTGCTCTTTACCCTTGGTATCAGTAAATCTTAAATCTGCAAATTCAACACCATGCTCGTCAATTAGTGACTGTACTGCTTTAAAATCCATTTTTTGACTCCATAAAAAAATCAAACTAAACACACGATAAGTTATTGTGATTTTGAAATGTAAATGTGACATAGTCAAAAGAAAACTTTAATTTGCACAATTTTAGTTATGTTATTTATACAAATGTTTTCTTTTAGTGCAGAAATTTAGAATAAACTTATAATTCAAGGTGTTAGATGATTTTTTAAGTAAGATAAAGTTATTAAAACAGCTGATTATCATGGGTATGGATTTATATAAATGCTTTATATTTGGCTTAAAACAGATATTTCAGGATGGTAGAGATCATGGATTTTTGAATAGTAAACAATACAGAATTGCACCCTCATAAAGCATGAAGCATGCATTTTCTGGATGCATGTTTCATTTTTAACAGATTTAAAGAACGCTTACTTCTTTAAGGCAACAATTCTCTTAACTGCCTCTCTTGTATTCTCATGAGAGCCAAAGGAGGTAAGTCTGAAATAGCCTTCTCCGCTTGGACCAAAGCCGCTTCCAGGAGTACCGACAACCTGAGCGTTGTTTAAAAGATAATCAAAGAACTGCCAGCTAGTCATGCTCTCTGGAGTCTTAACCCAGATATATGGAGCATTTACACCGCCATACACAGTAAAGCCTGCTGTAGTCAGACCATCACGAATGGTTCTGGCGTTTTCCATGTAGTAGGATACAAGTCCTTCGATTTCCTTCTGACCTGCTTCTGTATAGACAGCCTCACCGGCTCTCTGCTGGATGTATGATGCACCGTTGAACTTGGTACCATGACGACGGGCCCATAATGAGTAAAGTGACTTCCCCTCAGCATCTACAAGATTCTTTGGAACAACAGTATATCCAAGACGGACACCGGTAAAACCGGCATTCTTACTGAATGATCTCATCTCGATGGCACAGTCTTTAGCACCTTCACACTCATAGATTGAATGAGGAACATCCTCCTCGCTGATATAGGCTTCATAGGCAGCATCAAAGAGAATTACCGCCTTGTTTTTTAAAGCATAATCAACAAAAGTCTGAAGCTGAGCCTTGGTTAAGGCCTTGCCGGTTGGATTGTTTGGTGAGCAGATATAGATAATATCTGGGGTTCTTGATGGCAGATCAGGAACAAAATCGTTGTCCTTGGTGCAAGGCATGTAGACTACATCAGACCATCTTGTGCTTGCAGCATCGTAAGTACCGGTTCTGCCTGCCATTACATTTGAATCAACGTATACAGGATATACAGGATCGCTTACTGCGATAGTACATTTATCAGAGAAGATTTCCTGAATATTGCCTGAATCGCTCTTGGCACCGTCAGAAACAAAGATTTCATCGGCACTGATATCACAGCCGCGACGTTTAAAATCGAATTCTGCAATCTTCTCACGCAGGAAGGAGTAGCCCAAATCAGGACCATAGCCATGGAATCTGTCGATATCGGCCATATCGTCAACGGCATCATGCAGGGCTTTAACAATTGTTGGAGTCAGAGGTCTTGTCACATCGCCGATTCCAAGAGAAATAACCTCCTCTCCCTTATGCTCTTCCTTGTAGTTTCTTACCTTCTTTGCAATATCAGAAAACAGATAAGAGCCCTGAAGTTTTAAGTAATTCTGATTAACTTTTAGCATGATTTCTCCGAAAATTTATATGGCTTCTGAACATGTCTGGTTTCCCCCTCAAAGACGGTCACAGCAGGACCTGTCAGAGTTACCCTGTTCTCAATCTCATCCCAGGTAACCTTCAGAACACCGCCTTTCATCTCCACAAAGACTTCCTTTTCAAGGAAACCATTGAGCACACCTGCAACCACACAGGCACAGGCACCGGTACCGCAGGCACAGGTTTCACCTGAACCGCGCTCCCAGACACGAACCTTGATATGAGTTCTATCGATAATATTTACAAATTCTGCATTAACCTTTTCAGGGAAGGCCTTATGAGTCTCAAATACAGGACCAATCTTCATCAGATCAAAAGTCTCAACATCCTGATCAATGAATGCGACACTGTGAGGATTTCCCATACTCACAGGAGTTACCCTGTACTTCTGACCTAATACCTCAATCTCTGCACCAACACCGTCGCCGTAGTTTTCAAAATACTGTGGTGCTATAGGTATCTCTTCAGGAATGATGGTAGCGCCTCCCATATCGACACTTACCTGATCAACCTCACCGTCGGTTAAATTAAGATGCAGGTGCTTCAGTCCTGCCAGAGTATCAACTGTAAAATCAGTCTTGTCTGTAAGGCCGTGCTCATAAACATATTTACCTACACAGCGGATGCCGTTACCGCACATCTGAGCACGTGAACCGTCAAGGTTGTACATTTCCATCTCAAAGTCGGCTTTGTCTGATGGATTGATAAAAATAAGTCCGTCTGAACCTATTCCAAAATTTCTGTTTGATAGTAACTGTGCCATAGCACTGCGGTCTTTAACTTCCTCACTGAACGTATCCATATATACGTAATCATTGCCGCAGCCCTGCATTTTTGTGAATCTCATAAATGCTCCTGAATTTAATACTTTATTTATATTGCACCACATTTAAGCATTGTTTTAATTATTTTAGATCTAATGTTTATTTAATGTGCAATTAGCACTAAAATAGGACATTATAAGATTTGTGACGAAAATTCTATGATTTTCGATTAACACAATGATTTTAAAGAATTTATTATGTTTTTATAATTTTTCTCTTTTTATAAATTTTAGATAACATACTGTTTATTAAAGATTTTTTAATTACTGATTGAGATAATTTATTATTCAGAACGTTTAAGTAATTGCACATTTTAGGTGCCAGATAATTAAGAAATAAAAATTCACATCTAAAATAGAGAGAAATTCACTCAAAATTAGAGAGGCTGTTATGTGTTCTATATTTGGAATATTTGATATTAAGGAAAACTCAGAGGCACTTCGGCAGACAGCTCTTGAAAATTCAAGACTTCAGCTTCATAGAGGACCTGACTGGGAAGGTATTTATCAGGGTGAACACGCTATCGTTGTTCACGAGCGTCTATCAATCGTTGATCCACAGAACGGTGCACAGCCTTTATATAATGAAAATCGTAAGCACATCCTTGCTGTAAACGGCGAAATCTACAACCACAAGCAGTTAAAGACCGAACTTACCGTAGACTACAAGTTCAAGACCGGTTCTGACTGTGAGGTTATTCTTCCTTTATATGAAGAGTTCAAACGTACCGGTAAAAACTTCATCGACCGTCTTGTAGGCGACTTTGCATTCGTTATCTATGATGAAGAGGACAACACCATCTTCGCAGCCCGCGACCACATGGGTATCAACCCAATGTATGTAGGTACCGACCGCGAGGCCAGATTCTATATCGCCTCAGAGATGAAGGCTCTGGTTAAGGTATGTGATTCTGTAAAGGAATTCCCACCAAGACACTACATCTATACCAAGGGCGGTGATTACGAGTTCAAGCAGTACTATTTCAGAGACTGGACCGAGTACGAGAACGTAAAGGACGGTACTGATGATGTATCAGTATTAAAGGACGGTCTGATGGATGCAGTTCGTCGTCAGCTGATGTGTGACGTTCCATACGGAGTTCTTTTATCAGGCGGTCTGGATTCATCAGTAATCTCAGCTATCGCTAAATACTACTCACAGAAGCGTGTTGAAGATGACGGCAAGACCGATGCATGGTTCCCACGTCTTCACTCATTCGCTATCGGTCTAGAAGGCGCACCAGACTTAAAGAAGGCTCGTGTTGTTGCAGACTATCTTGGCACTGTTCATCACGAAATCCACTATACCATTCAGGAAGGTCTGGATGCACTTCGTGATGTTATCTACCACATTGAGACCTATGACGTAACCACAATCAGAGCTTCAACTCCTATGTATCTGATGGCACGTTATATCAAGGCAATGGGCATCAAGATGGTTCTTTCAGGTGAAGGTTCAGATGAAATCTTCGGTGGTTATCTGTACTTCCACAAGGCTCCTAATGACAAGGAAATGCACGAGGAGCTAATCAGAAAACTGGATCAGCTGCACTTATATGACTGCCTGCGTGCTAACAAGTCACTGATGGCATGGGGCGTTGAAGGCCGTGTTCCATTCCTGGATAAGAAATTCCTGGACGTTGCCATGAGATTCAAGCCAAGTGCAAAAATGTGTCAGGGCAGCACCATCGAGAAGAAGGTCCTTCGTGAAGCATTCAACGGAATGTTACCTGAAGAGGTTCTATGGAGACAGAAGGAACAGTTCTCTGACGGCGTTGGTTACTCATGGATCGATGCATTAAGAGACTATGCTGAGAAGAGCGTATCTGACAGAAAATTTGCCGAGCGTGAAACCCGCTTCCCAGTAAATACTCCTGTAACCAAGGAAGCTTATCTGTACAGAGAGATTTTTGAAGATCTGTTCAAACTACCATCAGCAGTTAAGACTGTTCCATACGGCAAATCAGTTGCATGCTCAACAGAAACTGCAATTGCATGGGATGCCAAGTTTGCTCAGATGAACGATCCATCAGGCAGAACCGTAACTGACGTTCACGACAATGCCTACGAAATGGGGCATAAGATGTAGTTTTTACAAACAAAAGAAACTAACTCATCGTTATACAGGACAGTAAAATTTACTGTCCTGTTTTTTTTTCAGAACCTCAGACCAGCCTTGATACCGACATTGTAAATATCAGCATTGCGGTGATGCTCGTAACCAAAGGTCAGGGATGCAAAGGTTTTGTATTTTCTGTTCTCAAGTGTCAGCTCTGACTGACAGAAGATACTGTTTCTACCTGCGCCCTTGGTATAGGACTCAAAGCTGTAGGAACCATAATCACTGAAGGATGCTCTGGTATGGAATTTGTCATCTAAGAACTCATGCCTGAAGCCAGTTCTGAAATCTGCACTCAGTCCTATCTCCTGAGATGGAGACCACATCTTAAGCAGATGTC
>JAZRAY010000098.1:0-5660 GCA_045634805.1 Succinivibrio sp.
AGATAAAGACGCCGTCACAAATCCCTTATTTTTCATAAATAGTAGTGGAAATTTTAATAATGTAACTTATTATTCAATATATGGAATATATGCGATTGGTTTGAAAAATTTTCACTTTTTTACTGAATGTTCCGTCTGCATTTTCCTTTCGATATGCTTTTCAGATAAGAGGCGAGCTATGGATGTTTCATTAAATAATATTATGAGTCTTCAGGACAATAAGTCTTATTATTTATCAGATGATAATAAGATTAAAGAGTCCGGATTCTTAGACAAGGTATGCTGCTTTTTTAACATTGGTAAGGCTCGTCAGCGTGTTAATAATCTTATGCAGGCAGTCAAAACAACTCTTGAGCAATCTGCTGGACTGTCGAACAATATCCAGTTAAAGACTGAATTGCAGAACATTAACACAAAATATGGTTTTAAAGGCAGTTTAATCAAGACCATTTCAGAGAACTTCAATACATCCAATAAATCATATGTTCTTTCTAATAAGGTAACAAATAAGGCTGCATCTTTACTTCCTGATTTAATTGCAAAAATGTCAGAGGAAAGTGGCGGTAAAATTAAAAATACCCCAGAATTAAGAGATTTTTTACTTCTTTCTGTAAAAAGTCTCGCTAAAGACAACATTGCGAAGCTTGAAAATGGACAGCTCACAGAAGAGAGTAATCAGTGTATTTCCAATAGACTCAATGAAATGGCCGACAAGCTTGTATCGCTTACTAAGAATGAAAATCTTGGAAAGCCTGAGGTTGATGGTTTTTACTGTTCTTACATTCGTGAGAAGATTTTCACCAGTATGGGTAAGGAAAAAGGAAAGTTTGAAGATCTAAAATCTCCTGAAGATGCATTTAAACAAAATGCTATGGAGCGTCTGAGAAATCCAGACGAAAAACTGCTTAATTCAAACTTAAAACCATCAATGGAGTATGTGCTTGAGCAGGCTAAAGCACATCCAGAGCTTAAGGATTTGCTGTTAAAAAATGGCGTAAATATTCTTATCAACACAGGCCTTCAGATGCGAACCCTTGACAGTGTAAAGGAAAGAGTTGACAGCATGGTGGCTGCTGAGAAGGAATTATCTCAATTTAAAGAGACTGATAAGAAGCTATATGACTATGGCTTGAACTGCATTAAAGCCATGGGTGGCGCAAAAATTCCTGAAGGTATGTTATCAGGAATTATCAATCAGGCTAAAAATTTTGATATCAGCTCACTTCTTGCCCTTAACAATAAATCATCAGTTCTTGAGATTTATCAGGCAATGTCCAAGCTGTTTTCAGGCTCTATAGATCTTAAAAAGGAACTCAATGAGATCGTTGGAAAGGGAAATCCTGATAACCTTAACGGTTTCCTTGAAGGTCCAGATGAAAGAATTGCTGTAAAGGACATGTTCTACAAATGTGTATTAAGCCGACTCAATGCAGCACAGAGAATGAATGTAATGAATGCTTTTGAATCTATGGAGAATTCAAAACTTTTAACCTTCCTGGTTGAGGCAAAACCAAAGGATGTTGCTGAAATTAATGGATACGATAAGACTAATTATTCTAGATATGTCTCTGAGTTATCAATGGAATTTGAGTTCATTAAGGGAAGTTTACATACTACAATGGGAACAAATAGCAAACCATTAACCTTCCATTATCAGAGTATTACCAAGCTAGACTCAACTTTCAGAACATTAGCTGAGCAGATTATCGAAGAGTCAAACAAAGCTTATTCGTAGTAAAAAGCTTTCTAAAGCGGGGGACTGAACTTTGTTAGATTTAATTTAACAACTCTTCGGTTCCCTTAAATGTGCACCGTTGAGTGCACTTTTTTCTTTGATATGAAAAAGGCAGAAGAATATGATTTAAATTCTTCTGCCTTAAAATATTCTTAAATATCTGTTTTAATCTTTTGCTTCTGTGGCCTCTTTCTTTGGAAATACAAAGCTAGCAAGAATACCGACTGTTAATGCAGCTGCAATTACAATCAGAGAGGTATAAACGTCAATATCAAAGCCTACACCGAACAGATGCAGAGATGCTGCTGCAAAAAGTTTAAATGCTACAAAGAACAGCAGGAAGATAACTGCCTTTTCAAGGTGTACCAGAGCGTTTCTTAAGGCATCCAGAATAAAGAACATTGAACGCAGACCCAGCATCGCAAAGATCATACATGAGTAAACAATGAACGGATCCTTTGAAACTGCGATAACGGCAGGAACTGAATCAAAGGCGAACATTACATCAGAGGTTTCAACAATCGCCAGACACAGGAATAAAGGTGTTGCAAAGAACAGACCTTTTCTCTTTAGGACGATATCTTTGTTTTCCTCTTTTTTAAGCTCCTCTTCAACATGTTCTCTTGAGATAAAGAAATTGTGTCCGTAGAGCTTTGGATACAGAGGCAGGAACATCTTTACAAACTTGAATGCTGGATGTGCAGAGAAGTCTGAGGTTTCCTCATGTTCCTTCTTTTTGAGCATCAGAATAGCAGATAAGGCAACCATAACCGCGAATACGATCTCAACATAAGGTCCAAGAGCGAACAGGCTGGTACCGATTAAAACGAAGATAAGTCTGAATACAACAGCTCCGATAACACCCCAGTAAAGTACACGGTGGGTATAGCCTGATTTGATTCCGAACCAGGAGAATATCGCCATAATGGCAAAAAGGTTATCTACAGAAAGCGCCATTTCAAAGGCATAACCTGCAAAGTAGAGTGATGCGGCTTCTGCAGAGAAATGGAAGTAAAGGAACAGACCAAAGGAAACACCTATGACAATCCAGAATATAGTCCAGAAGGCTGCTGCTTTAATAGAAATTGGTTTGTCGGCTCTGTGGGCAAAAAGATCGATTACAAGGCCGGAAATAGCTAAAAGGGTAAAGATGATTAGAGTTTCGAGTTCAAGTCCAATATGAACAGAATTTTGCATTTTATTATTTTTTTTCCTAAAAAAATGGTATGTGTTTTGTCTCACATACCATTATCTTAATTTGCTTTTTTAAATCAAGTTTATTTTACAAAATTATAATTCTGTAAAGGATTTCCTGAGATGTATCTTGAGGTTGCATCAGCAAGTGGAGATGCATCAAAGCAGCTGGTTGTACCTAAATGACAGGTTGGGCCGTCAGGTCTTGCCAGAACCAGCAGTGTATCCTTGTCACAGTCGCAGGTGATTGCTCTCATGTGCAGAAAGTTTCCTGATTCCTCACCCTTGGTCCACAGTTTCTGTCTTGCTCTTGAGAAGAAGGTTACATAATGGGTATCAATGGTTTTCTGGATTGATTCCTTGTTCATATAGCCCATCATTAAAACCTGACCGGTCTGGCAGTCCTGAACAATAGCAGGGATAAGACCGTCATTCTTTTCAAAATCTAAATCGTCAATGCTTTCAAAACCATGGAAATATCTAATCACGGATACAAACTCCTTTTCCTTTTAAATAATCCTTAAGCTCAGGAATATGGATGGTTCCCTTATGGAATACTGATGCTGCCAGGGCACCGTCAGTATTTGCAATCTCAAAGGCCTCGTAGAAATGCTCCATTGTGCCGGCACCTCCTGATGCAATCAGAGGTACACTGCAGATTTCACGAACCTTCTTAAGCTGCTCTAAATCATAACCATTACGCATACCGTCCTGATTCATCATGTTCAGGACAATTTCACCAGCGCCACGCTTCTGAACTTCCTTTACCCATTCAAGAGTAGTCCAGGTGGTAGTGGTGGTCTTGCTTACATCACCGGTATACTGTTTTACCTGATAGTTATTAAGGTCCTTATTATAGTATGTATCGATTCCGACTACCACACACTGAACACCGAACTTATCGGCAAGACGGGTGATAAGAGTAGGATCAGCAAGAGCAGGAGAGTTGATGGAAATCTTGTCGGCACCGTACTGAAGGATGGTTCTTGCATCCTCAACTGACTTGATACCGCCTGCTACAGCAAAAGGAATATTGATAACCTCAGCAACCTTGGCAACCCATGATTTGTCTACACGGCGATTGTCAGAGGAAGCTGTAATATCGTAGAAAACCAGCTCATCGGCACCTTCATCGGCATATCTTTTTGCAAGGTCGATAATTGAGCCCATGACCTCATGGTTTCTGAACTGAACGCCTTTAACAACTACGCCATCACGAACATCAAGACATGGAATTATGCGTTTTGCCAGCATTTGATAGCCTCCTCAACTGAGAATTTACCCTCTAAAAGAGAGCGGCCTAAAACTACGGATTTAGCTCCGGCTCTGGCAACATTTCTGATGTCGTCTAATGATGAGATACCGCCTGATGCAATGATATCCAGATCAGGATATTTTGCGTATAGGGATGCATAAAGTGAGTTGTTGGCTCCCTTCATCATACCGTCCTTGCTGATGTCGGTTACGAGCACATGCTTGATGTGGTATGGCAGATAGTGACGCAGAATCTGATCTAAGGTTGTATCAGAGGTCTTTAGCCAGCCGTGGGTTGCCACATAAGGAACATTATCAGTAAGTCTTACATCCAGTGCTAAAGTGAAGTGCTCTGCACCAAAGAGCTTTAACCAGCCTCTTACAAGATGAGGCTGCTTAACTGCAACTGAGCCTACTACAACTCTCTCAACACCAAGATCCAGAAGGTTTCTGATATCAAACTCTGATCTGATACCGCCGCCTGTCTGAATAGGAACAGGGGAAGCCTTTACAATCTTGCTGATAAGAGCTCTCTGTCTTAAAACAGGATCCTTTGCTCCATCCAGATCAACAATATGAATCAGCTCAGCGCCCTGATTGGCTGCATCGTAAATTCTCTTGATAGGATCTACATCGAAAATGGTCTTCTGAGCAAAATCACCTTGCTTAAGACGAACGACGTGACCGCCTGATAAATCAAGTGCAGGGATAATCAATTTTTGCTCCTAGAAATTCTTAATAAAGTTTGTCAGTAACTGTTCACCTGCTGCAGATGACTTTTCTGGGTGGAACTGTACTCCCATAAAGTTGTCTTTAGCAATTGCTGATGAGAACTCGGTGCCATAGGTGGTTTTGCCGATGGTGTAGTCACCGGTCTGCATAGCAAATGAGTGATCAAAATAGAAATAGGCATCCTGCCTGATATCTGCAAACAGAGGATGATCGGTATGACTTACGGTATTCCATCCCATGTGTGGAAGACGCAGACCGTCACACTTAAGCTTTACAACGCGTGACTTTACGATATCAAGACAGTCAATCACACTGTCCTGACCTAATGGCACTTCCTCTGAATCGGTAGCCTGAATCTGCATACCAAGACAGATACCTAAAAGAGGCTTTTTAGTCTCAAGAATAAAATCTCTAAGCTTAAACTTATTGATTCCATCCATTACCGCACTGGCAGTACCCACGCCTGGAAGAACCAGTCTGTCTGCCTTTTCTAAATCGGCAATCTCTGATGAAACCACAGCTTCATAGCCGATTCTCTTGAATGCCTGTACTACAGAATTTAAATTGGCAGAACCTGTGTCAATGATAGAAATCTTCATGATTAAAGCTTTCCTTTTGAAGATGGCAGTTCATTTCCTGATCTTGCAAGTGCAACTCTCAGGGCTCTTCCGAATGCTTTGAATAATGCTTCAATCTGGTGGTGAGCATTACCTTCACTTACATACATATCAAGGCTTAAGCCCAT
>JAZRAY010000099.1:0-3992 GCA_045634805.1 Succinivibrio sp.
CACCTTCTGTGCTGCTGTTGAGAATTCATGGACTGCAATGTCATGTACATTAGCTGCAGGCTTATCTCTACGCTGGACCCGTGATGAACTATATTCATTTGAAAAAGAGCAGGAAGCAAAGGCTGGCAGTGATGTTTACAATCTGATGACCTCAAAGGCTGCAGAGTGTCCTGTTGGCTCAGATGGTCTGATTTATCTGCCATATCTGATGGGTGAAAGATCTCCTGTATTAGATCCAAATGCACGCGGTGTATTCTTCGGCTTAAGCGCAAGACACACCAAGGCTCATATGACTCGTGCTGTTCTTGAAGGCATTACCTTATCACAGCGTCATAATCTGGATGTACTACATCAGATGGATATCAATCCAGTTAAACTTACCGCCTGCGGTGGTGGTGCTCAGTCTCCATTCTGGCGTCAGCTTCTGGCTGATATCCTAAAGTGTGAGATCATAACCACAACCTCTAAGGAAGGCCCTGCTTTAGGTGCTGCTATTCTTGCAGGTGTAGCTGCCGGTATCTTCAAGTCAGTTGAGGAAGGCTGCGCTAAACTGGTTAAGACCTCAGACAAGAAGTCATCAACCAATGCTTCTGTAGCTAAGATGTACGACGAAGTATATAAGATGTATTCATTCTTATACCCAACACTGCGTCCTGCATTCTCAAAACTTGACACCATGAGAAAGAAGCTTGATGGAGAAGAGGTTGCTAAATACAAGGAAGTAACCGATGTTGAATTCGAAAGATACGGCAAGGTTATTACCGATATCGATACCTCAAAGCTTCTGCCTTTAATCGAGAAGACTCCATTGATCCCTGGTACAGATTACAAGCCATCTGTAGATTATCTTGAGGATCCTTCTGTAATGCCTGTATTAAAGAATCAGGTATTTGGCGGTCTGAATATTCAGTTCGGTTACTGCAATGGTGATAACAAGGGCTTAAACTGCCTTGAGTACCACCGTAACAGCGAGCTTAACATTGCCGCAACAGATGCTGTGCTGATGGTTGCTCCTATGACAGCAGTTCGTGATGGAATCATTGATACCAATGACGTAGAAACCTTTATCGTAAGAAAAGGTCAGGCTGTTATGTTCTACGAGACAACTCTTCACTATGCTCCATGTGTTGCTCCTGGCTATGATCACTTCAAGGTTGGTGTTGTTTTACCTAAGGACACAAATACTGACAGACCACAGGGTGTAACCCATGAGGGGGAGTCTGGCTGTTTAACACACAACAACAAGTGGTTATATGCTCATAAGGACTCATCTGAGGCTAAGGCAAATATAACTACAGGCAAGCTTATCGGAAAGAATCTTTTCATAGATTAGTTTGCATTTTATAGGAGGACCTGTGTCCTCCTATATATAAATTCAAAAATATAACAATAATAATTTGGGATTTACACGATGACAGTAACAGTTAAAACTTTAGCAAAGGCCGCTGGCGTATCAAGAGGAACTGTTGATAGAGTACTGCATAATCGTGGTTCGGTAAAAAAAGAACTAGCATTAAAAATTAAGACTCTGGCCAAGGAATTAGGATACGTTCCAAACAGAGCAGGTCGTGCTTTATCAGGAATAAGAGATCGCTTTAAAATTGGTGTTCTTCTGCCTAGCGTCGGTAACATCTTTTTTGAAGGTGTAATCGAGGGTATAGAGAAGGCTTGTTCTGAATATGAAGAACTTGGTGTAGATGTTATTTACAAAAAGGTTCAGGGATACGAAGAGAAGACTCATCTTGAAGCCATTGATGAGTTAAAGCAGATGGGCTGCTCTGCCTTATGTCTTGCAACTATTGATACAGAATCGGTCGCTCAGAAGATTAACGAGTGTGAATTACTTGGTATTAAGGTAATTCTTCTGAATTCTGATGTAAAAAACTGCAAGAGAGTCTGCTATGTTGGCTCTGATTATCAGAAGGCAGGTAAGACCTGTGCTGGTCTGTTATCTCTGATTTCCAAATTCGATAAGCTCAATATTCTGGTGGTTACCGGCTCAAGTCTGATGCACGGTCACAGAAAGCGTATTGAAGGATTCATTGAAGAGCTGAAGAATCTTAACGTAGATTTTGAAATCTGCGGTCAGATTGAGTCTAACGATTCAGATATTCAGGCTCAGATTCAGACTTCAAAGTATTTAAACGAACATAAGGAAGTAAACTGTGTATATGTTACCGGTGCAGGTGTTCAGGGCGTAGGTGCCTCAATTATTGCCACCGGACGTGATGACATCATTGGTATTGCTTTTGATGACATCTACACAACAGTTGAGATGGTTAGAGCAGGTATATATAAGTTTGTTATCTGCCAGCAGCCTGATAGACAGGGCTATCATGCAATCAAGAGAGCATATCAGGTTCTCTCTGGTACAGTTGCAGAATCAGTATTTACTGATTTTTATACTGACACCATCATAAAAATTGCTTCAAATATCGGAAAATAGTAGACCTTTATACCTTGCAGCTGTTGCTGTAAGGTATACATTCTTCTTTATTATCAATAAGATATTTTTAGATCCAATCTTTTTTTAATTCTTGTAAAATATAAATTTAAATTTGTATAAAGATTCTATCTTTTATGGTAGAATTAGCACGCTTTCAACTGAGTTTGTGATCGGTTTGGAAGTTTTATTTTTCACAAAATATGGAGCATATAAATTATGTTAACAGTAGAAGATAAGGCAAGAATCGTTGCTGAGTTTGGTCGTAACCCACAGGACACTGGTTATCCAGAGGTTCAGATTGCATTACTATCTGCAAGAATTTCTGACCTACAGCCTCACTTTGAGACTCACAAGAAGGATCACCACAGCCGTCGCGGTCTACTACGCTTAGTTGCTCAGCGTCGTAAGCTTCTTGACTACTTAAAGACTTCAGACCTTGCACGTTACACTGCAATCGTTGAGAAGTTAGGCCTTCGTCGCTAATCTGCGGCAGGGAAGGGCGGCTTTGGTGCCGCCCGAATTTTATGTTTCATGTCATTTTGCAGTTCTTTCTGCAGTAAGTCTGTTTTTAGATTTGCTATTCTTTTGCTAAATTCATTGGTTCAGATTTAAAACTGATGATTGGATATTTGGATTTGTCATAAGTTTTTTGGATACTCTATTCTTCAATCCGCAGAATTTCTTAATTTTAAGGCGAGAAAGATCTCAAAACTTACAAAAACATTATCTAAAGCAAGGATTTGAAATTCTATCTGTGTGATAATTCACGGATAAACTTGCTTGTTAATACAAATTGAAAGTAATAAAGATCTTTTTAGAGCTTGGCAATCAGTTTGTTTTACTGTTTAGAAGTAAAAGTAATTTTTTAAGGATGAATTTTTATCCTTGAGGATATGCTGAAACTAGTTTCAGCTTTTTTATGTAACACTGTTGGAATAAAGGAAACTCCCTTTTTTAGGAAGAAAAAGTAGAAAAAAGGGTACCGGTATCTGGTAGTGAAAATAAAATCCCACGAAAGAGGCAAACAAAAGTGGGAAAATAGTGGAGAAAATAATCGATGAATTTAAAGCCAATAGTTCACACCTTTAAATATGGTCGTCATACTATTACATTAGAAACAGGTGCAATTGGTCGTCAGACAGATTCAGCTGTTATGGCATCAATGGATGATACTACCGTATTCGCTACTGTAGTATGCAATCGTAAAGAAGAAGTTGAAGGCAGAGATTTCTTCCCTTTAACTGTTAATTATCAGGAGCGTTCATACGCAGCAGGTAAAATCCCTGTAAGTTTCTTCCGTAGAGAAGGTCGTGCAACTGAAGGTGAAACTCTTATTTCACGTCTGATTGACCGTCCACTACGTCCATTATTCCCAGACGGATTCGTAAATGAGGTTCAGGTTGTTGTTACTGTTATGTCAGCAAATCCTGAAATCCCAACCGATATCATTTCAATCATTGCAGCATCTGCAGCTTTAGCTTCATCAGGTCTTCCATGGAACGGTCCTCTAGGTGCAGCTCGTGTTGGCTACATTGACGGTCAGTAT
>JAZRAY010000100.1:0-10428 GCA_045634805.1 Succinivibrio sp.
TAAATCTTAACGTCTGAGGATTCTACTACCTGAGCATCTACAGACTGAGCTTTCTGAGTCTTTTTACGGTGTTTTGCTGCAGTCTTGACCTCAATCAGAGGAGTATCAGGATTGTTTGAGCCTAGAAGCAGAGCAACCAGATCTGCAATCTCATCTCTCATGCGGGCACGGGTAACAATCATATCAATTGCGCCCTTTTCAACTAGGAACTCTGCTCTCTGGAAACCTTCAGGCAGTTTCTCTCTTACAGTCTGCTCGATAACACGAGGACCAGCGAAACCGATCAGAGCATTTGGCTCAGCGATATTAACGTCACCTAACATTGCCAGTGAAGCACTAACACCACCCATGGTTGGATCGGTTAAGACACTGATAAATGGAAGATGAGCCTTTGATAACTTAGCAAGAGCAGCTGAAGTCTTAGCCATCTGCATAAGTGAGAATAATGATTCCTGCATACGTGCACCACCTGAGGTTGCAAAGCAGATTAAAGCACGGTGGGTACGCAGACATTCCTCAACAGCGGCACAGAATCTTGCACCAACTACTGAGCCCATGGAACCAGCCATGAAATCAAATTCAAAAGCACAGGCAACAACAGGAAGGCCCTTTAGAGAACCCTTGATTACAACGATAGCATCCTTTTCGCCAGACTTCTTCTGAGCTGCGGTGAATCTATCCTTGTACTTCTTAAGATCCTTGAATTTTAGAATATCCTTTGGCTCTAAATCCTCAGCAAGCTCCTCTCTGCCATCCTTGTCCAGGAATGAATCAAGACGAACTCTTGCCTTGATGTGCATATGATGACCGCACTTAGGGCAGACATTAAGATTTCTTTCTAACTCTGCTCTATATAAAACCTGATCACAAGCTGAACATTTTGTCCAAACACCTTCAGGGATCTCGTGTTTGGTTCCACCAATAATTGATGGAGTTGCTTTGTGTAAAAGATTCTCAAGCCAACTCATATTAACTGTACCTTAATAAATAAAATTTAAAAAAACTTCTCCACAAAATTCCCGATAAAAAGAATTTCGTGAAAGTTTATTTATGAAATCCTTTAAATCTGCGAGCCTATTAACAAACGCGTCTGATAGATTCGCAAACAGCAGTCAAAACAATCGACGTATCTGACCTGTTACAATAATCAGTAAATCCAAGAACAGGACAAATTATACTACTCTTTACTGTATTGATTTTTAAGTGTTGTGTATTTTAACAAAAAAAATCAATAAAAAACATGTACCGAAAAAATATGATGCTGTTCGTATTTTGAATCAATCCCGTCTCATCTATTAAAACTATAAGCACAAATCCCCTGCCATTTTGCAGACAATGTCGCAAACATTGCATTCCTTTCGCAGGCTTATATAAGCCTCAACCTATAATAACCATGTAGGACAGACATTTAGGACATAAGTAATGACAGATTTTCTTCCACTAATTATTACCCTGCTGTTTCTGGTTATTGTATTTAACTTCATTAACAGAAAATTCTTTCATTTTTCCTATGAAATAGCTCTAATGCTTTTTGCAACAGTATTAGGCGCAGTCTTTATCGGACTGAGCAACTATTTTCTGGATACCTCTGTAGTAAAGGTTCTGGAAAGATTACAGCCAATCAACATAGAATCATTCCTGATGGACGGAGCCCTGTGCTTTATGCTTTTTGCAGGAGCCTGTCATCTTAAAATATCAGACTTTCTAAAACAGGCCAGATCTGTAGGTGTGTATTCATTCCTGGCAACATTTCTGGGTGCAATTATCTACGGTCTGATTTTCTACGCCTTTGTCCGATTCTTTTCAATCGGTATGTCCTTTGCTGAATGTCTGATGCTGGGTAGTATCATTTCACCTACCGATCCTATTGCAGCAACAAGTATTCTTAACAAATTCGGTCTGCCACAGAAAACCGGATTTTTAATTGAGGCTGAATCACTTCTTAACGACGGTGTAGGTGTTGCGGTATTTGTCTGCTTCTCTGGTATTGTAATAGCTAACGCAACTCCTGACAGTACAGTATTCTCAGTGCTTATTCACCAGCTGGCAGGTGCCATGGTCATAGGTGCACTTGTAAGCTTTATCTGTTTTAATCTTCTAAGCAAGGAAGATGATTTCAAACAGAGAATATATATAAGTCTTCTCTGTGTTTCACTCTCATACCTACTCTGTCAGTACTTCAACTGCTCAGGTGCAATAGCCTGTGTTGTCTGTGGAATCATGTTCTCCAGCTGGAGAGAAAAACAGACTGAGGAGATTCAGGAATCATTTGGCAATTTTGATGTCTGCTGGGAGGCTATAGATCATTTCCTAAACTCAGTACTCTACGTCATCATGGGACTTTCTGTTCTTCTCATCATGAACATGAATGCCGTGGTAGTAATCTGTCTTGCAACCATCTTCAGTAATCTTATTGGCAGAGGAGCAAGTGTCTATTTCTGCACCTTCTTTATAAAGGAAATTCCAGACAACTTCTCAAGAAACGGATTTACTACACTTATGACCTGGGGTGGACTCAGAGGAGGACTGTGCATTGCTCTTGCCATGAGTACTCAGAATATGGTCAGCGAAGAGCATTTCCAGTACATAATGGGAGCAACCTATGCAATAGTGTTCTTCACCACCGTAATACAGGGACTGACACTGAAAAAAGTCTACAGAATGATAAGAAAGGATTAGGAAGGATGCAGTTACAGTTTTTCACTGTAACTACATGATATTTAAGAATAATTAAGCTATTAGAAAGCTAAAGAACCGTTAACGAAGAAGTTGGTTTCGTTTTCAAACTTCATCTTGCCTACATAAGTTCTGTTCTCATAGAACTTAATCTGTCTGTCGATATTGTAGCCAACACCAGCCTTGATTGATAACTGGCTGATTGGGGTAATAAGAGCATACAGATTTGCCTCATAGCCTTTCTCAAAAGCATAGGTCTTTGAGTTATCCAGATAGTAGTGACCGCCACGGATTGCACCGGCATCAGCACCTACAGCGAATACCTCGGTAAATCTGTAGTTAACCATGGTTCTTGGGTATGCAATTGAAGCAGATAAGCCCATGGCTGATGGATCTCTGTACTTAAGACCGATAATACCGAAACCGAAGTTGTTAGCCTTGTTGAATGAAACACCGGCACCAGCAATCATTGACCAGTCATTTTCAAAATCATAGGTTAAAGCTGCGGTAGGAACTAAATCATAGCTCTTGGCAACCTTGATTTCATCCTCAAAACCAAATGACAGGTAGGTACCTACAGCATAGCCTAGGTTACCGACCAGCTGGTCAGCGTAGTTAACAGAACCGTAGATCAGGTTCAGATCGTCAAAACCGGTCTTTCTGTCAAAATCGTATGAGGTTCTCTTATAGCCAAAGCCAAAGTGCTCACTCTTGGCATCAAAACCGTAAACAGAGTATGAAGCCTTGTTTGAAGTGCCTTTAACATCAGCCTTTGATGAGAAGTAACCGTATGGAGTAATCTGCCATGCAGCAGATGCATTTAGGGAAAGAGCAACACCTAAGAATAGGAGAGATAATTTTTTCATAATACTAGGACCTTAATATTCAAGAAATTTTTTCCTATTATATGAGCTGTGATCACAATTTCAATAGGAAAAAACCAGGCCCTATATTAGAACAGAAAACTTAGGATACTCGAAGATGCTTTACTCGCTGTGATTCCTCTGCTCTTTTACCGTCATTGAATCTGTCCAGAGTGCCCACAAGATAACCTGTTACACGTCTTATTCTCTGGAAAGGAACACCTGTTCCTACAAAACCACTGTGGTCTGGTCTTAAACGGCTTACGTTCATCTGATTTTTCATATATACACCTTATTAATATGTAGACAATGTTCACAACATTTTGGAAATAACCTATCTATATATTAATTAAAAGAAAATCTCTTTTCAATTATTAGTAATAATTATTATTATCATTTGTAACTAATCGAGATCTAAGTCAACATATTTACAATGACAATCCCGAACAATCAAACAAGCAAAAAATTAGAAAAAATCAACTAAATTATTTTAAATAATTTTGGCCAATGCTTAATCGCCATCTGTGATTTGTGCTATATTTCACGGTTGGAAAATTCCACATAATAGTATGGACAATAAAAATGCGTCTTAATGCAAAACTACTAGCCACTGCCGTTTTTTTTGTTTGCCAGTCTGCTTTGGCAACTTCTTCAGATGAAGATTTAAATGATAAATTCACCAAACTTAATGGAACCATTGACAGTATCAATGGAGAGTTAAATTCTCAGAGAGCTACTCTCAGCGGACTCAAATCTGAAATTGAGAATGCTAATCTAAAACTGCACAGACAGGTTTTAGAAGAACTAAAATCAGTACAGAGACAGAATCAGTATGTATACGATGCTATTCTTGCAGAACGCGAAAGCCTTGGAGGAAAGATGATTAAACCTCTGCGCAACTATAATCTGCAGACTCCTGACGGAAAGATGATTTTAGGTCAGAAAGAATATGTATATGTAAAGGAAGCAAACGCAACCATCGACGCTCGTATCGATACCGGTGCATCTCAGTCTTCCATCAGCGCCTCAGATGTAGTTGAATTTGAACGAAACGGAAAGAAGTGGCTTCGTTTTAAAATTGTTCACAACGACCGTACTATCAATGTTGAAGCACCATATGTAAAACAGACCAGATTAAGACAGTCATCAATTGACGGCTACAGCTACCGTTCAGTTGTTAAGCTGAATATCAAAATCGGCGACTACTCAACCGAGGCAGAGTTCAACCTCATCGACAGAACTCAGATGCAGTTTGCCCTGCTTATCGGCAGAAACCTTCTGACAGATATCGCTGTAGTTGATGTATCAAGAAACAATATTCAGAAACGAGCAGACAAGGATGGCCTGCTGATTATCTCTATCGATGATTACGAAGACAACAAAAAGAAAGGTATCGACGTAAATCAGAAATATGACGAGATGCAGAAAGAAAATGCAGGCGGTCAGATTGCCACCCTGTCAGCAGACAAGGCTCAGTCTCTTGGAACCAATCCTGATAAGGCTTTACCATCTGTTAGAGACAAGATTGAAACAGAGAATGGCAGCAAGCCTACCATTAAGAAAGATCCTGTAAAGAAGACTAATGACGAAAAGAAAAAAGATGAGAAGAAAAAAGAACTGACCGAGAAAGAAAAGGCAGCTTTAGAGCTATCTAAGAATTCTAAAAAGAGTCGTTCATAATATACTGATTATCAAGGATAAAAAATGGTTTCCCGCGGATTATTTTATTTTGTTACAGCAATTCTTTTCCTTGCAGGTATTCTGCTGATTGCCTATCAGAGAATCACCTTCAATGTTCCATTCGTTCCTAATCTGGCCAGAGAGATCTGGACTGTAGAGGCTAAGGTCGAATTTGAGCCAAACATCGGCGAGGCAAGTGAGGTTAAGCTTTCACTGCCAGCTGTTCAGCCAGGTTTCACCCAGCTGCAGCAGAACACCGCAAGTCTTGGCTACGGTGTTAACTATGTTAAAAAAGACGGCACCACCTTTGTAGAATGGACCAAGAGAAATCCTCAGGGTTTACAGATCCTTTACTATACTGCAGATATTCTTGTTGATGAGAAATCACAGGAAAGCTCAATGATTGTTCCAGCTTTAATTGAGAACGTTGAAGCTGAACCATACGCAACTGCAATGAAGGAGATTGCTTCTACCGCCGGTTCAAGAAGCTCAAATCCTTACTCATATGCAAATCAGATTATCCACGAGCTTTCACTTGATAATGAAATCACTTCTCTGCTTTTATCAAAATATACAAAGCCAGAGCTTCTGGTACACATTCTGAATCTTGGTCATGTTCATGCAAGAACCGTTGGTGTGCTTGATCTTAAGGATGGCAGAAGAAACCAGAGACTACACAACTATGTAGCTGTTTTTGACAAGACAGAGTACAAGATTTTCGATCCAAATAACGGTCACAGCGGTCTTAAGAAAAACCAGATTATCTGGACTGACAACGGTACTTCTCTTCTTGATGTTGCAGGCGGCAAGCATGCATCTGTAAGCTTCACCACCATCAGCAACTCTGTAAGTGCTATTGAAGCCGGTAACAGAAAGGCAAATATCGACATGGCAGCCGGTGAAGAGCTGATTCCATTCTCTCTTCAGGCACTTCCTGTTGAAGAGCAGTCTCTGTTCAAGACTCTGCTTCTACTTCCTATCGGTGTGGTTATCGTTGTATTCCTTCGTGTTATCGTTGGTATCAAGACCTCCGGTACCTTCATGCCGGTTCTGATTGCAATGTCATTCCTTCAGACCTCACTATGGATTGGTCTGATTGGCTTCGTATCCATTGTAGGTGTAGGTCTGATTGTCCGCTCCTGGCTGTCGCATCTGAATCTGCTGCTTGTAGCCAGAATCTCGGCTGTGATTATCACAGTTATTGCGCTGATTGGATTTATTTCATTCTTTACCTACAAGATCGGTCTTACCGAGGGTGTTAAGATTACCTTCTTCCCTATGATTATTCTGTCATGGACCATTGAGAGAATGAGTATTCTCTGGGAAGAGGAAGGCTATAAGGAAGTTATCAAGCAGGGTGGCGGCTCACTGTTTGTTGCAGTATGTGCATACCTGTCAATGAGCAGCTTCTTCATCCAGCACTTAAGCTTCAACTTCTTAGGTCTGCAGCTGATTCTTCTGGCTTTAGTTCTGGTTATGGGTAACTATACCGGCTTCAGATTATCAGAGATGAAGCGCTTCAAGCCACTTGCTGTACAGATCAAGAACTTCAGAAACGGTGATGAGACCGAGCTTGAGGCTGTAAGATTAAAGGAAGAATTAAAAGAGATTAAGGCTGATCCTCATAACACCTACAGAACCTGGAAGAAACAGGCTCAGCACATGGTTGAAGAGGAAGAAACAAAGAAGGATCATGAATAATGGATCTTCTTAAAAAGTTAAAAGATTTTAAAAACCGTTATGCGTCTCCATTTGAAATGAGAGACGACGGTATCATGGGAATGAACCAGCGTAATGTCAATTACATTGGCAGATACAACAAGCGTTCCCTGTTTCCTCTGGTTGATAACAAGCTTTTAACCAAAAAGATTGCTCTTGAAAACCATGTAAATACACCTGTGCTTATCGGTTCTGTTGAGAACCAGCATCAGGTTGAGGACATCTTCAACATTATCGGTGACCATACAGAGTTCTGTATCAAGCCAGCTCACGGTTCAGGCGGTAAGGGAATTCTGGTTATCAAGGACAGATCAAAGACCACTGGTAACTTTATCAAGGCATCAGGTCAGGAAATTCCTACTCATGAGCTTAAAAGACATATCACCAATATTCTGGCAGGTCTTTTCTCATTAGGTGGAAAGCAGGATATCGCCTTAATTGAGGATCTGATTCACTTTGATAATGTATTCTCAGGCTACAGCTATGATGGTGTTCCTGATACACGTGTGATTGTGTTCCAGGGCTTCCCTATCATGAGTATGATGAGACTTTCAACTGCAGCATCCGATGGTAAGGCAAATCTGCACCAGGGTGCCGTAGGTGTTGGTATCTGTCTGAGAACAGGTCGTGCAGTTCGTGCTGTACAGTTCAATGAGCCAGTTTCAATTCATCCTGATACTGACAAGGATTTGAGTCTGCTTAGGGTGCCTCACTGGCATCAGGTTTTAGAGCTGGCATCATCCTGCTATGACATGTCAGGACTTGGCTATATCGGAACAGATATCGTTCTGGACAGAGACAGAGGCCCAATGCTTCTTGAGCTTAATGCCCGCCCAGGTCTTGCAATTCAGATCTGTAACAACGCGGGACTTCTGCCAAGACTGCGTCTGATTGAGGCCATCACTAAAAAGCATCGACTCTCAATCAAGGAGAGAGTCGCATTCTCAATGGAACACTTTGGTGTTTTCAACGAATAATCCTCAAAACCACGGAGAAATACCGTGGTTTTCTTGATTTTTCTCTAAGAATCAAAAAATTATTGATTTTCTTTAATCTGCGTTTCATTTTTGTTACAGGTAAGTTTGATATACTACAGTCATATGAAAATAGTGTCTTTATTACTTATACCTTTAGCATTATCCTGCATGGGAGCTGCAGACGCATCAGAGATAAGCGTATGCAATCTTTCCTACAGACCTAAAACAAATGAAACCGCATTTGCTGCGGTAGGTTCATCTCTTAAAATTGCAGATGAAACCTGTACCAATCATTACCTGATAATTCCATTTGATACAGTATCAAACGCCATTACCATTCCTCAGGGAGAATACAGAGCTCTTCAGATTGACGAGGAAGAGGTTTTATTCTCAACAGATAATGGCCAGGGGCAGAAAGTTAAAAGCTGCCCTGTCTGTGATCCGATCGACTATCTTGTAATCAGAAAACAGACTCCAAAGACACTATGTGTAAAGTCAGCGCTGAAGGTTAATTCCTGTGGCATCGATGATGCCATAAGCTATGTGGTCACAAAGAAAAGTCATACCACTGAAGGTCTTTGTGCCCCATCACTGGTTTACTTCGGACGTGACGGCAATACTTTAAAGTTTGCTGTTAATGACTGCTCCTCAATTTCAAAACCAACCTTAAGCTATGATTTAAGTCTTGGAGATGAAATCAGATTCCTGGATGAGCAGATAAAAATCATCAAGGCAGACAACAAGGGAATCTTCTACTCAAGAATGGAGCCTCCAGTACTTAAGGTAAATGATTTACTGACAAAGGAGCAGCTTGAGCAGGAACTTAATCAGAAACAGAATAACAAAACGTCCCGATCTGATGATAAAATAGCTCCAACACAAAATGAAACCAGAGCCCCTCAGAATGAGGTTATAGAAACACAGAGCTCTGAGCAGATACAGAACACCGTTCAGTAAGAAACGGCAGTCACAGCATTATTTAGGAATAACATGTTAAAAGTATTACAGTTTCTACCTGTCATTTTATGGTTTATAACCTACAAAATGACATCCAATCTGATTTTATCTACAGCTGTAATTGTTGTAGCCTGCGTTATTGCCACAGCAGTTGAGTATGCAATGACCAAGCAGCTGTCCAGAATGCAGATTTTTTTAGTTGCAGCAGTTCTTCTGTTCGGTCTGCCAACAGTTCTTTTAAATGATCCTTCTATCATCAAGTGGAAGGTTACAGTAGTAAACTTCCTGTTTGCAGCAACTATTTTTGTGTTCCAGTTTGTCCTGAAGAAAAATCCATTTGCCTTCCTGTTTGAAAAGGAGCTGCCACTTCCTCAGGAAGCCTACAATACACTAAGTGTATGGTGGATGGTTTTCTTTGTAGCAGCAGGTCTTTTGAATATCGTTATCGCCTTCTACCTGCCGGCACTAATCGGTGTAACAGAGGTAGAGGCTGAAGAAATCTGGGTTGATTACAAAACCTTCGGTAACGCAATTTTAAATGGTATTTTTGCGCTAATCTGCGGTTTTGTGCTATTAAAGAAATATCCAGACATAATGAAGAACCTAGAAAAATAGAATATTTGGAGTAATAAAATGCCAGATCAGAATTACGGAAATATTAAGTATGCAGTGATCCCGGTTGCAGGACTGGGTACCCGTTTATTACCAGCAACCAAGGCTATTCCAAAGGAGATGATTCCTCTGGTTGACAAGCCTCTGATTCAGTACGTTGTAAACGAGGCAATTGAGGCAAATATTAAAAACATCGTTCTGGTAACTCATGCTTCAAAGAATGCCATTGAAAACCATTTCGATACCTCATTCGAGCTGGAAGCAACACTTGAAAAACGTGTTAAAAGACAGCTTTTAGCAGAAATTCAGAACATTATTCCAAATGATGTTTCAATTCTGAATGTACGTCAGGGTGAATCAAAGGGTCTGGCTCACGCAATCTCATGTGCCTTCCCTATCGTTGGAAAAAATCCATTTGCTGTTATCCTTCCAGATGTAATCATTGATGATATGGCATCTGATCTTAAGAAAGACAACCTGTCTGCAATGGTTAGAAAGTTTGAATCTACCGGTGCTCCTCAGATTATGGTTGAGAAGGTTCCACACGAGAGTGTTTCAAGCTACGGTATCGTAGACATTGACGGCAAGGTTCTAAAACCAGGTGAGTCCTGCAAGATTAAGGATATGGTTGAAAAGCCAAAGCTTGATGAGGCTCCATCAGATCTTGCTGTTGTTGGTCGTTATGTACTTCCAGCAGAAATCTGGTCTCTGTTCAAGAAGACCCCTATAGGTGCAGGCGGCGAGTTCCAGCTGACAGATACCATCGAAATTCTGATGCAGATGATGGATATCGAGGCATATAATATCGTCGGAAAATCTCATGACTGCGGTAACAAGCTCGGTTATGTTGAAACATTTATCGAGTATGCTATGAGAAATCCAGATTTGGCACCTTCATTAAAGGATTTTGTAAAAAAACTGCTTAAATAAAACAGTATTTTTTG
>JAZRAY010000101.1:0-3271 GCA_045634805.1 Succinivibrio sp.
GGCTCTAATGTTACATATAGGGATAGGCCCGGCATTCTGTAGTTTTGCAGAACCTCGCCGGCATTACGGATAGCAACCATCTCCGCATGAGCAGATGGGTCATTATCAGTAATAGAACGGTTATAGCCAGTTGAGATGACATTGCCATCTTCATCAGCTATAACACAGCCTACAGGAACTTCCCCTATTCTGTACGCCTCCTTTGCCATCTCTATGGCAAGGCGCATCAGATCCTCAGGACTCTTCTGCATTATTAACCTATTACATGCTCAGCAATAATTGCAGCCCAGGTAAATAGAGTTACACCTAAAGCTACAAATACGGCAGCTGAGCCTAAATCCTTGGCACGACCTGAAAGCTCATGGAACTCAGGTCCGATTCTGTCAACCACAGCCTCAACAGCTGAGTTTAAAAGCTCGGTAATTACAACAATCCATGGAGTTACAATCAGTAGAACAAGCTCTATGGCTGAATTGAAAATAAAGAATGCAGCCACAGTCATGATTGCGGCCAATACCAGCTCCTGACGGATTGCAGCCTCGTTTTCAATACCGGCCTTAAAGCCCTTCATGCTGTACTTGTAAGCATTAAAAATTCTAACTAAACCTTTTTTCTGAACTTTAGCCATTTTCTATCTCCAAAAAATTCGACCAATTATATCACCTCAATTGAGAGATTCTTCAGGTTTTGTAATTTGAGAGTGAAAACCAATAAATAAAAAAGTAAGAGATTTATCAATTTTTCTAAAATTCATATAACAATAATCCGCAAAAAAACTTCTTAAGACTTAATAAATTAACAAAATAACTATATAATTTCTAATGAGAAATCTATAGCTATAATTAAACAAATAGATACAGGCTTACCCCGTACCTGACTCAATCAAGCACATGTTGGACTTAAAACACAAATGCAATTAAAGTCAAAAATATTAGCCGCCATTACTGTAAGTTTTGTAACTGTGGCTGCAGCATTGAGCGTATATAATCAAGAGGTTGTGTTAACCAATGCTGTCAAAAACCAGTTTGACAACCAGAAAGACTATATAAAGGTTGTGTATGATGGTGTGAAGAAACACGCATCAGCTATTTCTGAAAACGAGAATCAGAAATACGGTCCATTTTTCTCAAAAATCAAAGACAGTGCTTTTGATAAATTCCAGATAGATTCAAACAAGCAGGGCCTTCTAGACTACACTGCTTTCCCTTATTTTGCCCAGTCAAATGCTGATGAACAGTTCTTTGAGACCACTCAGGATATTCCTGATGCAGAAAACTGTCTTGATATGTTCAGCGTTCCAAAGAAAAATCAGGAAACAGTTCTAAACAATCTTAAGGCCTTGAACGTCAATATCGGCTCCTACTGGTGCAAGCTTGCCGAGGGCAAGAAGTTTATCGGCTACAAGCTTCACAATGATGCTGATAAGAACTTTATCTTTGTTAAGGTTATAAACGAGAACCTTGACTATAAGGACCTTGATGTCCACCAGGCTATCGCCAAGATTGATGCCTCAAAGATTGTAAGCGAGAATTCAATCAATTCCTTTGCTGTTTTAGATTCCTCCAAAAAGGTTCTTCTAAGCTCTGATAGCAAATTCTCAGGCGATGAAATCTCTGATGACAAATTCACTGAGGCAAAGGACAAGCAGGAGATTCAGTTTGAGAGCAAGTCAGACAAGGTTAAGCTTGTCACCATGATTTACGATCCTGAATCTGATTTCTATGTATCAGTTCAGACCCCAAAGGGACCAATTATCAAGCCTGCTGTAACCGGAACCTTCCTTCTGATTGGCCTCTGCATACTTGGTCTTTGCGGCCTTGCAGCTCTTGCCATCAAGAATCTTGAGGCTTTAAAAAAGGATTTAACCGCCATCTCCAACAATCTTGACGTGATAGCAGTCAATGTTCTTTCAGACCGTAAAAAGATGAATGAAATCCAGTCTAAGATGGACTGCAACCGGGTTGACTTTGAGGCTATCGGCAAGGTTGTCAAATCTGTTGAGAATCTTGGTAATTCAATTGTTGAAAGAGTTGCAGACAAGGTTAAAGAGCTTGAGGATAAGGGCGTTGAGGATAGCAAGAATTCAGCAAAGCATGCCAGAATCGAGCTTATGAATGCAATGCAGCGTGATCTGATGCCTGCAGGTAAGGACATGCCTAACTCCAAGTTCCTGGATATTGCCTCCTTTATCATGCCATCAAAGGAGAATCCTTCAGATTTCTACGATGTATTCAGAGTTGATCAGGATAATATCGGTATTGTCTTTGGCTCATGCAATGAGTCCAGCACCAAGACCATCAGCGGTATCAATACCTGTACTACCTTTGTACGCAATGCCCTGATAAATCAGACCATGCTTCCAGGTGAAACACTGACTGCACTTAACAAGCTTTTAATGCTAAAGCAGTCTGATAACTACAACATCTCTATTGTTGTAATGATTCTAAGTGAGTTTACAGGTAACTTCATCTACTCTGTAGCAGGTAAGAAGACTCCTATTCTGGTCCACGTTCACAAGGCTTCCGTGCTTGAGCCTAAGCTTATGCAGAGTGAACTTGGTACTGCCAAGGATACAGTCTATATCGACTCAAAGGGTAAGATGTCATACCTTGATACCATGGCCTATATCGGCAAGGGTATTGATTCAGTTGTAAATGACAAGGATGAAACCTTCGGTGTTGAAAAGACTCTGGATATCTGTCTTCTAAAGTCTGATGAGACAGCTACCGACCAGCTGATTGCCCTTTATAAGGCTTCAAAGGAATTCTCAGGCGAGAAGGAGAACGATTTAGATATCTGTGCAATCGTGGTTAAGAAGAATGCCAACAACAAGGAATTTGAAGAGGCTTAATAACCACTCTAGAATTCATATAAACAAGAGGCTCCTGATGGAGCCTTCTGTTTTTCTGATTATAAAAAAATAGAAAGATACAAAACTGTTCTTAAAGCTTAATCTTAATCTGCCTCAGATGCAGTCTTCTCATCTGTTGGGAAGCTGTACTTCAGAGCCTCTGGACACTCCCAGACCTTCTTTAGCTCCTCAGGGATTCTAAGTCCCAGACCAAGCTCTCTGAAAGGACCTTCATGATGAAAGTCAGAGCCTAAGGATGCCATAAAATCATACTTTTTGCAGAGTGTTGTCATGTAGTTAAGATCATTAAGACTCATCTGAGAACACCCTACTTCCATAGCCTTACCGCCGCAGTCCTTAAAATAAGACATAAGCTCACGCAGCTTGGTATTGGTCATCTCATAGCGACGTGGGTGAGCG